>CAYSIU010000530.1:0-2265 GCA_964431095.1 uncultured Chitinophaga sp.
GCAGCTTAAGTTTCCTTGCAAGCTGACGGCCGGTCAGCCATAGCGCCAAACCGCTTGTTGCCTGCTGGCCTTTTCTGTCAACCGTTTAGAAGTTTCAAAATTTCGTCGTCCTGAAAGGTCTGAATGTTATTCTCCCTGTTTTTGTCAAAGTATGTTCTATATTTCTTTGTTGTCATTTGCTCCGCAATTTCTTTTGCAGTTAAAGGTCTTTTAGGTTTGGGAGCTACAGGTGTTGCAATTAGAATATCAAACTCATTCATTTCATTTGTCCACGGTATTTGTAAAAAACCATCTTTGTCAATAACGGGAACTTCGTTGTCGTCTATTCGGTATTGCAAATGGTCAAAGGTCTGGGCATATTTTTGATAGAGTTGTCTCCACCATTTACGGACAACATCTGCATTTCTTTTGTCCTTTAAATCAATATTTGGATTAACTAGCAAACCAACGGTCCCCCAACTTTTGTTTATAGACGGACTTTCCGTTGTCCAAAATCCTTCTGCTGCACCTAAGGCAAAAGCCTGACTTTCTAAGATTCTTGCATTCTTAATTTCGCCTTTGAAACCCAATATATAAGCTTGTCCTGGCTGGGTCGAACTATGGTTAGAAAAAATCATTGTATAAGTGTCGCTACGTGTTGATGATTGCCTACCGTAACGAATAGGCACAGAAACAAATCGTTTGGCGTCTACACTCTCTAAGTTCAGCGTCTTCCATTTATGTCGAACGGGTGTGTTCTCCCAAAGTAAAGAACCGATAATTATTACTCCTCCCTTAAAGTTCATAATGATGATGATGATGTTCGTTTAGGCTTGCAGGCAACGACCACGGCTTGGCGCTGTGGCCAGAATGAATTTACGATATTTAAAAATGCAGGCCGGCAGCTTAAGTTTCCTTGCAAGCTGACGGCCGGTCAGCCATAGCGCCAAACCGCTGTTAGCAGCAGTTTCTCAAACGAGTCTGTATCAAGGCCTAAGAGTTTTGTAGGTCAGTCAATTAAAGTCTTGTCTTTTCTATAATAGGCATTGAAATTTCTGGAAGCTGTAAGAGAGTATGATAGAATTGTTGAATATCTCTGTTTGTAATAAAATACAAAACATGTTTTGACTCAGTTATTGATGAGTCAGCTGGCGTATTCCACTGCATAAGTTCAAACTTTCCATCACTAATATATGCACATGCGAATCGTTTTGTATCCTCAAATACCTTGTCAATTCTAATGATTTTTAAATTTTTGTCTCTGCAAATTGTTATTTTATCACAAATCCTAATTTCATTATCACTTGTTCTCTGAACGTAACATATAGTTGTGTCTGTTCTTTGGGAAATAAGTCTCTCATCTATCTTAAAGGCGTATTTGAGAGAGTCAGTGTAGGGGTTCTGCGGCCTTGACTTAATCGGAATAAGCAAAACTAACAAAAATCTCATGATTGTAAATTGCTGCTAACGTCCACGGCTTGGCGCTGTGGCCAGGATGAATTTACGATATTTAGAAATGCAGGCCGGCAGCTTAAGTTTCCTTGCAAGCTGGCGGCCGGTCTGCCATAGCGCCAAACCGCCTGTTGTGCGTTCGTTTTTCGTTACTCATACATTGTTAGGATAACTTTATTAGTGTCAATTGAGTCCACTGTCTCACCGAGATAACGCTTTGTCAAAAGGTTGGGTACTCGCCAACTTGCTTCAAACTTTATCATCGTATCTACTTCAATTTCGCTCATACCGTTTTCCTTCATCTCCTCAATTTCATCATCTTGAAACATTTTCCCCGATAGGACCTCTTTCTCTTCTGACAGAAGTTGTCCTTCGTCGTGATAAATGTCTCCGCCTGCACCATCTTTCATACGAACTTTTTGTCCTTTGTCTATTATGGCATAACTAAAAAGCCCAACCGTGCTATTTTCAATAAGTGCGGCAATTTCACTGTCAGGAAATGTGTCAATAAATAGCTTCTCGGTCTCACTTGGTGTGTCATGAAAAAATTGAAAGGCCAAATCTGGATGAACTATTAGAAAATTACCGTTATAAAAAACAGTAAACAACGTTTCAGGTTTATTGGAGTAATGTAAGGGCACTTCTTTTGTTGGTTTGTATTTCGAAAGATTGAGTTTAGAAAGAATTTCGCTGATGTCTGTCAACTTAGGCGACTTAACGAAAATGTAATACTTATTCCAAGCCATAATGTTAGAAGGATGCTAGTTTAAAATGACGCACAACGTCCACGGCTTGGCGCTGTGGCCAGGATGAATTTACGATATTTAAAAATGC
>CAYSIU010000531.1:0-2261 GCA_964431095.1 uncultured Chitinophaga sp.
TAGCGCACTACGTTCGGGACGTAGGGGTCGCTGGTTCGAATCCAGTCTGCCCGACAAAACAATTAGAGCCTCAAGAAAAAGTCTCGCAATCGCGGGACTTTCGATTTATAGTTTTTCAATCATAACAAAACAACCTTTATCTTCGCTGCTTAATGAAGCTCCTCATTAAGCAAGCCAGGGTTGTTGATCCCCTCTCTCCTTTCAACGGCCAAATCACTGATATTTTAATTGAAAATGGAATCATCGCAGAGATCGGGAAAAAGATCACAACCCGGACCGATCAGGAAATCGGGGCAGAAAATCTTCACCTATCCCCGGGATGGGTGGATCTGTTTGCCGATTTTGCCGACCCCGGTTATGAGTTCAAAGAAACATTGGAGAGCGGTGCTGCGGCGGCGGCGGCAGGCGGTTATACAGACGTACTGCTGATCCCGAATACAAACCCTCCTATCCACAATAAAGCGGGCATAGAATACCTCATTCAAAAAAACCGCTCCCTGCCCGTAAACATCCATCCCATCGGCGCCGTTACTGTCGGCACAGAAGGGAAAGAACTCGCTGAAATGTACGATATGAAAGCCAGTGGCGCAGTGGCTTTCAGTGATGGCATTCATTGTATCCAGTCTTCGGGCTTATTGCTCAAAGCACTCCAATATGTAAAAGCTTTTGATGGAATTATTATCCAATTGCCGGATGACAAGAGTATTAACCCCCATGGCCTGATGAATGAAGGAATTATCTCCACCCGTATGGGATTGCCGGGTAAGCCCCCGATGGCGGAAGAACTGATGGTGGCGAGGGATATTCAATTGTGCAGTTATGCAAATTCAAGACTGCATTATACCGCCGTGAGCACAAGCGGATCGCTGGAACAGATTAAAAAAGCAAAGGAAACCGGTGTGGAAGTGAGTTGCTCGGTTACGCCCTATCATTTATTTTTCTGCGACGATGATCTTGAGCAATATGACAGCAACCTGAAAGTGAATCCCCCCATTCGGAGCAAAGAAGAAAGGAACAGGCTGAGGGAAGCTATCAGCGACGGGACCATCGATTGTATCGCATCCCATCACCTCCCGCACGAATACGACAGTAAGGTAGTGGAGTTCGAATATGCCAAATACGGGATGATCGGCCTGGAAACCGCTTTTTCAGCACTGAAAACATCTGTTCCCTCGATCGCATTGGAAAAAGTGGTCATGCTTTTATCCACCAACCCGCGCAAACTATTCCGGCTTGGCGAAGCCACCGTAAGAAAAGACCAACCCGCAACATTGACATTGTTCGATCCTGATAAAAAATGGACGCTAACGGAGAAGGACATACGATCCCGGTCAAAGAACTCCCCTTTTACCGGGAAAGAACTGACCGGCAAAGTCATCGGGATCATCAACGGGGATAAGATCATTGTACATTAATTCATCATTCGTTCATGCAGTTAAGAACCTCTCCTGCTATTAAAGGACTCATCACCGCTGTACTTATGATCGCTTTAGCGTTGATCATTGCCTTCCAAAAAAATACGGCAAATCCCGAATGGCAATACCTGCTGTACCTTGTTTATGCAGCAGGGATCATTTGGACCCTGATCAGTTTTTCCCGGTCCGGTACATTCAGCGGTAAGTTCTCCGAATTATTCGGACAGGGTTTTCGTTGTTTTATCGTGGTAACCCTGGTGATGGTGATATTTACCGGCATTTTCATTAAAACACACCCCGAGTATGCCGAACAGGAAGCAAAAGCGACGCGTGAATACTACCAGGGAAAAGCAGATAAAACAGCTTCTGAAATTGAAGAAATGGCTCAAAAAGCAAAAAAACAGTACCCGGTCATCTTTATTTCCATTTCAATTTTCAGATATTTGGTAGCCGGGGCGGTTTTTACGACCGCAGTATCCGGATTGTTAACAAGAAGAAAATAATTCATGGATCTGTCCATTGTCATACCGCTGATTGACGAAGCTGCATCACTGCCGGAACTGGCGGCGTGGATCGAAAAAGTGATGAAGGAGAACCATTACAGTTACGAGATCATTTTCGTAGATGACGGCAGCAACGATAATTCATGGGAAGTGATCGGCCGGCTCAGGGAGCAAAACCCCAACATAAAAGGGATCAAATTCCAGCGGAATTACGGCAAATCGGCCGGTTTGAATGAGGGCTTCCGGGTTGCAAAAGGCGATGTAGTAAACACGCAGGACGCCGACCTGCAGGACAGTCCTGATGAAAATCCATCTCTTAGTAAACTGATACTGAAGAAAGATT
>CAYSIU010000532.1:0-2255 GCA_964431095.1 uncultured Chitinophaga sp.
TGGGCTGATCGAACTGATGTCGTTCCTGCGAGTATTTCAGCGCAGCTTCATAAGCACCTTTTGCAATACCGAGTGAAAGGGAAGCAATAGAGATCCTTCCTCCATCCAAAACAACAAGCGCCTGTTTAAAACCATCTCCCACCCCTCCGAGGCGATTGGCATCGGGGACCCGGCAATGATCAAATATCATTTCCGCTGTTTCACTGGCCCTCATGCCGAGTTTGTTTTCTTTTTTACCCCCGCTGAAACCCTTAGTGCCTTTTTCCACCACGAAAGCTGTGGCATTGTTCTTTGTGCGGGGTTCGCCGGTGCGGCAGACCAGCACCGCAATATCCCCGCTCTTACCATGCGTGATCCAGTTCTTGGCGCCATTGATGATCCATTCATTGCCCTCTTTTACAGCAGTGCATCTCATATTGGCAGCGTCACTTCCGGTATTGGCTTCTGTTAAACCCCAGGCCCCGATCCATTCCGCCGTAGCCAGTTTAGGTAGCCATTTTTTTTTCTGTGCTTCATTGCCGAACAGCAAAATATGACCAATGCATAGTGAATTATGCGCCGCTACGCTCAGCCCGATTGAGCCGCACACTTTAGCGATCTCTTCAATGACTGTTTTATATTCAAAATAACTGAGTCCGGCTCCGCCGTATTCTTCGGGTACCAGGACACCCATCAGGCCCAGCTTTCCCATTTCTTTGAGAACATGGACCGGGAATTCCTGGCTTTCATCCCATTCCATAACATGCGGCCGGATATGTTGTTGTGCAAAATCCCGGGTTGTCTGTGCTACTTGCTGGGTCAATTCGTCAAACTGAAAATTCATAGTACTGTTGCTTCCTTTGGTTTAATAACTGTGCCACTCGGTCCCTGTACTTCGGCAAGCTTGGTACGATCGGGAGCAGTGGCACAGCTTTGGGCCTCCAGGGGATATGCAAGCAATCGTTTTTGATAACCGGCCTGTTTGTCAACAGGCCATTACTGCAATCATTAGAGGCGGGTGCAAGGTTAGAGAATTTCTGGAAACTAACAAACGTTCGCGCTGGTTTTTTTTAGCCGGTTCGTCCTAATCGAACTGAAGGGTGAGTCCGTCGTACCCCAGGTGGATGCCATCGGGGAGCTCTGCTTCGATGAGGGCATGCTTGCCCAGTTGGTGAGAAATATGTGTAAAATAGGCCGTCGGTACTTTCAACTCTCTTACCATTTCGATGGCCTCATCCAGCGCAAAATGAGACACATGCTTTTGTTTGCGGAGCACATTCAATACCAGCACCTCGCTGCCCCGGATCTTTTCTTTTTCCGCTTCATCGATCCGGTTCGCATCGGTGATATAAGTGAATTTTCCAAAACGGAAACCCATTACCGGCATTTTAAGGTGCCAGACAAGCACCGGTACCACAGGGATATCGCCCACCACAAAAGGTTCAAGCGTGATGGTATTCAGGTTCACTTCCGGGATGCCCGGGTACTTAGTATCTGCAAAAGCATAATAAAAATCCCTTCTCAACGCTTCTTCGGTCAATGAGTCGGAATAGAGCTGCATTGGTTTTTTAGTAAAATAGTTGAAGGCTTTTATATCATCCAGTCCCGCCAGGTGATCCTTGTGCGGATGGGTGAACAGGACCGCATCGAGGTGTTTGATCTTTTGTCGCAGCATCTGGTAGCGGAAATCAGGACCTGTATCCACCACCAACGTAGTTTGAGCTGATTTTACCAGGATACTGGAACGGAGACGGTTATCTTTTTTATCAGCCGAGGTGCAAACCTCGCAATCGCAGCCGATCATGGGCACTCCGGCGCTGGTGCCGGTTCCCAAAAAAGTTATCTGGAGCGGAGGATAGCTCATAGGGTAAAGTTAACTGGTTAATAAGTGAATTAGTTAGTCGGAGAGCGGGTGTTTTCAGGAAGTCAGTTTGGGAAAGCTCCAGCGGTTCACAAAATGCCGGACAGTTGCGGGGTCAATCAACCGGTAAACCCATTTACTGATTTCCCTTTTGTGCTGCCTGAATTTTGGAAAAAATTTCTGTATAAAGTTTTTGGGATTCCTCAGTAAGTAATGCCGGGTCGATCTCCAGTTGAGGTACCAGGTCGATCAGTGTATTGATCCGGCCTTCGGTCTGCAGAAACTTATTCAGTACTACTACTTTTTTTTCTTCGAGGATGCAATACCCGCTTTGAAAGGTGCCGCGTTCATAACGCAGTACATAACCGGCTTCTTTGGGGATGGCTTCTAATTTATCGAGTGTGGTTTGTGTATA
>CAYSIU010000533.1:0-2235 GCA_964431095.1 uncultured Chitinophaga sp.
CTTTATTCATCACCCCCATTTCATCGGGTTTAGCATTGAAGGGAGCCATCGGTTCTTTGGTCTTCCTGTTCCTCACCAATTCAAGACAACCCAATAAACCTGTATTTCTCCAATCCCCGATGCTGGGATGCTTTTGTTTTAATTTCTCCACTTGCTGATCGAGGTATTTACCCATGTCCATGGTATTTTCGATCAAACGATCATCCTCATAGATATTCAGCATTTCCAGGGCGGCTGCACAACTGACCGGGTGAGCGGAATAGGTGAGCCCGAGGGCCAGGACAGTATCGTCAAACTTTGCAGCGATCTTATCACTCACCATCAAACAGCCAAATGGCAGGTACCCACTGGTTAACCCCTTGGCCATGGCGATCATATCGGGAATAATGCCATGATTTTGAAAACCAAACCATTTACCCGTGCGTCCAAAACCGCTCATCACTTCATCAATGATCAACAAAATGCCATGTTTGCTGCAGATCTCCCTCACTGCTTTCATGTAACCAACGGGATATTTCAGGCAGCCGGATGAACCGGATTCACCTTCAAGCAATATGGCCGCAATGTTACCCGGACTTTCATAAGCAATCACTCTTTCAAGACCGGCAATGGATTCTTTCAACAGGCTTTCCTCGCCATATTCCCATCGATATAAATAAGGAAGATCGAAATGAACGAAATTGGGAGCTTGTTGAGAATCCATGGGAATCCTGCGCGGGTCACCACTTGCACTCATTGTACCATAAGAAGATCCATGATAAGATTGATACCTGGTCAATATCTTATGGCGGCCTGTATAGATTCTTGCAAGCTTGATCCCATTTTCAATGGAAGAGGCGCCACACAAAGTGAAAAATGCTTTGTTCAGGTCGCCGGGACAGATCTCTGCCAGTTTTTTCCCCAGTTCCCCACGGACTTTTGTAACACAGCTCGGGGTGACATAAGCCACTTCCTGCATTTGTTTAACCACAGCATCTGTTACCCGCGGATTACCGTGCCCGATATTGACATTCATCAGTCCCGATGAAAAATCAATATACCGCTTACCATTATAGTCGTAGAGATAAACGCCTTCGGCATATTTTACCGCGATGGGGTTGGTGCCCTTTTGTTTACTCCAGGAGAAAAGGGTGTAATCCTGGTTGTTCTGGATTATTTCATTTCCGTCCCCGTCCTCCAAAGGGGAGGAGGAGGTTTTTTTTAATTCCTGGATTGCTTTTGTATTCATAGCTTATTATCCGAATATTAATTTAATGGCCGGGATATATTTCGAACAAATAGTATACTCAAAATGGTTTTTGTTGACAAGGAAGAGGCTCCGTATCAATGTTCCTAGCTCATCCAATTCACTCCAGCCTCAGGATTCCATTTTGTAGTTGATTTCTTCAACTTGGTCCAGAATTCAATCGAACTCTTGCCCGTAATATCACCTACGCCAAACTTGCTTTCATTCCAGCCACCGAAAGAAAAAGGCTCCCGGGGTACCGGCACACCCACATTTACCCCGATCATACCGGCGCTGGCCTTATCAATGATGTATCTTGCCATTCCACCGTTCTGGGTAAATACCGACGCTGCATTGCCATAAGGATTGGCGTTTTCGATCGCGATGGCTTCATCCACTGTTTTGGTGCGCATGATGGAAATAACAGGACCAAAAATCTCTTCTTTGGCTACAGCCATATCCGGTTTTACATAGTCAATCACGGTGGGTCCGACATACGTTCCATTTTCTTTTCCCTTCACCCTGGCATTGCGGCCATCCACTAATATTTTGGCACCCTGCTGTTCTGCCTCGGTGATATATTTTTCAATCCTTTCTTTTGATTCTTTGCTGATTACCGCCCCAAGGTTCTCACCGGGAACAATTTTTTTTGCTTCCGCACAGATCTTATCAATGATATGATCCACTTCGCCCACGGCCACCATTGCGCTTGCGGCCATGCAACGCTGGCCTGCACAGCCTGTCATGCTCGCGGCCACATTCTGCGCTGTCATATCCGCTCTGGCATCGGGAAGCACCATCAGGTGATTTTTTGCACCACCCAATGCCAGGGCTCTTTTAAAATGAGAGGTCGATCGCTGGTAAACGAACTTGGCAACTTTTGTTGAACCTACAAAAGAAACTGCCTCGATACCCGGATGATCACAAATGGCTGTTACGATTTCGCTGTCTCCATTCACCATATTAAAAACCCCATCCGGCATACCGTCCTCTTTAAATAATTGAGCCAA
>CAYSIU010000534.1:0-2207 GCA_964431095.1 uncultured Chitinophaga sp.
GGTCGAAGAAATGCTCGCTCTTGAAAAGAGTAGCCAGCATCGGTTTGAGCTCATAATTATTGCTGCGGAAAACATCGGCCAGCGGCGATATGACATTCGCTTCCACACCGTCATCAATGTTATAATAAACAAACCAGCGGTACACTTTACGCACGAAGAATTTGGCCACTTCCTGCTCAGCAAAGATCATATTCAGCAGGTCGGCCAGTTCCAGCGCCCCGGCTGTAGGGCCGGTTCTGCCAATAATGACGGTATTATTAAAGAAGGAAGAAAAAGTTTTATTCACTGTACTATGCCGGTTGGGATTAAAATAGGAAGCATAGGTGTTCCCATTGATCTGCCAGCCAGTCAACACTTTTGCGGCCGCTTTTACATCCGATTCGTTATAATGCGAATCCGGTCCCTTGCCGATCGTAAACAATTCCATCAGCTCCCTTCCATAATTTTCATCGGGAGCCGCAGCCTGGTTCAGGTAACCATTCAGGAACCTGAGCATGGACACATCGGTGCTGATATTCCTGACCAGGGTTTTAAAATTCCCCAATACATACTGGCGGATCAGGCTGTGCTGGGTATAAATCCAGTTGGCATTTCCGACCGTATTGGTTTGATTTCCGAAATGATCTATAAGGAACATGATTAGCTTTTCCCTGATGCTCCGATCCTGGTTGATCATGACGCCGATCCACCATTTTTTATAGGAGGCCCGCCGTTGTCCCTGCACCGTGCCATCATTATTGATATCATTTACCCAGGTAGTGCCTTGCACAATATTGCTGTCGGGGTTGGCAGCTGTAGTTGAAGTAGCATATTCTTTTATGGGAGGGCCGGGGTTTGCCGCGGTTGGAGTAAGTAATTCATCCACCGCCTGGCTCATTGAGCGTATTTTAAAATAGTCAACGTCGGCTTTTTTGACGCCAAGCATGGTTCGTTTCAATAGGTGAATCACTTCCTGTTCCGTCCAGGGTCCTGCATAAGGGGCAATACCGGATTCAGTGCGGAAAGGTTGACCGGTTCCAACCTCCTGGTCTGCTGTTTGCCGGCGACGGCGTGCAGTCAGAAAATCTCTTCTGTCCATAATGGATGTTTTGGTTCAGCCGATTTTTTATGATAGATATACTGCTGAAAAGTTTAAGTACAAAATAAGAAAGCCCGGTGTTTCTCTCAACCGTCAAATAGGTGAAGCAGCAATAACAAGCCTTTGAGCAAAGCCGTTATTAATGTAAAAGGTACTAAAGAAGATTGAAAAAATAAAGGAATATTTATTCTCCTGTTAATTAATGTTCTCGATGATCCCGGCAATACCCTGCCCCCCTCCTACGCAGGCGGTTACCATGCCATATTTCTTGTTTAACCGCTTCATATCATGGAGATTTTGAATGGTGAGTTTACAACCGGTACAACCCAAAGGATGCCCGAGTGCGATGGCGCCTCCATTAATATTCACTTTGGTGGGATCCAGCCCAGCCTCCCGGATAACAGCCAGGGATTGCGAGGCAAAAGCTTCGTTCAGTTCTATCAGGTCAACCTGGGAAAGCTTCATACCGGTTTGCCTGAGAACTTTTGGAATAGCTGCTACAGGCCCGATACCCATGATTCTCGGATGGACCCCTGCCACTGCCGAGCCTACCAGGCGGCCAATGGGTTTTAATCCCAGTTCCCCGACCATTTTTTCGCTCATCACGATCACAAATGCGGCTCCATCGGATGTCTGTGAGGAATTGCCTGCAGTAACGCAGCCGCCTGCAGCAAATGCGGGTTTCAGTTTTGCAAGTGCTTCCAATGAAGTGTCGGCTCTCGGGCCTTCATCCGTATCTACCACATTTGTTCTTTTTTGTTTCTTTCCTTTTTCATCGAGGTAGATCTCTTCAACAGGAATAGGAAGTATGCCGGTTTTAAAATAACCGTTTTTGATGGCTGTGATCGCCTTTTGATGGGAATGATAAGAAAATTCATCCTGTGCGTCGCGGGTGATGGAATATTCTTTGGCTACCGCCTCGGCCGTCAGCCCCATACTGAGATAATAATCAGGTTCTTCTTTTGCGATGGAATACGCAGGCACCGTTTTCCAGCCGGCAGTAGGGACCAGGCTCATGCTTTCCGTCCCTCCCGCCACGATGCAATCGGCCATTCCCATCCTGATCTTTGCCGTGGCAATGGCAATCGTCTCTAACCCGGATGCGCAATAACGGTTGACCGTCATTCCC
>CAYSIU010000535.1:0-2200 GCA_964431095.1 uncultured Chitinophaga sp.
TTTTCCCAACACGGAAGGAACCATGTGCAACAGCTAGGCCGGACTGTTTGTAATTCTACTGACCCCCATGGGAATACTGCAGGCGGTAAAAGAGAAAAACAGGTCCACCCTCCTGATGCTTGCTGCGGCTTTGCTGTTCCTTATTCTTTCATTTGGAGCTATTACACCTGTGCGGCAGGCATTGAATATATTACCCGGTTTCTCTTATTTCCGCAACCCGGCGATTTTCAGGTTTTATTTTATTGCATCGCTGATCCTGTTCCTGGCCATGGTCCTGCGAAAGCAGTCTTTTGAAGAATTATTCGACCAGAAAAATTTTCCCCCTGCAAGATTCATACGTTATACAATCTGGCTCCTGGCCGGGATCTGCCTGTTTGTCTTTCTATGGAATATCGGCACGCCGGGTGGATTTTCATTTGGTTCCATACCCGGTTTTATAAAAAGTACAGGACCGTCCCAAACATTGCTGCTAAGTTCCCTCGTGCAATTGATCTTGATCGTCTTTTTGCTATTGCTCATAAAAACAAAAAAATGGAAACTGGCGACACTACTGTTCTCAGCCGATCTCGTGATCAACACCCTGCTCTGCACTCCTTTCTTTACTGTCAGCAGTTATTCTTTAGCTGAAGTGAACAGGATCCTCCACCCGGTAAATGGTTTCCCCGCCCAGGAAAGAAAACCGGCGGAAGTGAATGCAACTTTTACCGATCAAAAAGGCAATGACTGGCAAAATGTAAATATATTTTCCAAAGAGGTTTCATCCCGGGAATCCTACCGGGGACCTTTGTTGCTGAAAAACGCTGAAGCCAGCGATAATAAATTAACAGGTCTGAATCAACCTCTCCTGTTCGCAGGAAATGATTCCACAGGGAACGGGGTACGGGTTCTCTTGCAGCGCCCCACCCATATCCGTGCAAAAGCTAACCTCACATCGCCCGGCACTATTACTTTGCTGCAGAATTATTACCCGGGCTGGAAAGCATTTGTCAATGATAAAAAAACTGAAATCACTCCCGATAAGGGTCCGGGAATGACCATCGCGGTTCCTCAAGGAGAGATTACAATAGATTTCATTTACGAAAGAAAATGGATCGGGATATCAGCCCTGTTGCTGCACCTGGTAGTAATAAGTTTTTGTGCTATGAAACTGGTTTCATCAATAAAGAGAAGATCTACCCGATCTTCTTCCCCTTCATAGCGGTACGGATCGCCTCATCCATCAATCGTTCAGCGTAAGGCCGGGATATCTCATTCAACTTTTCAATGGCCGCGTGTATCGCATCCTTATCAGTTGAGGAAAGTTTTTGTTCCAGTTCCTGCATCGCTTTTTGTGTGCGTTCCCATTCTTCCGGGCTGAGCAATGACCTGTTCTTATCAATAAACCGGGTAGTGGTTTCCAGTAATTGCCCTGCTTCCGTTCTGACTTCCACCAATGCTCTTACCTGCATATCTTCCTTTGCGTGGGTGATGGAATCCATCAGCATTTTTTCTACCTCCTCATCGGTCAGGCCATATTGTGGTTTTACTTCTATGCTTTGTTCAATACCACTTCGCAGTTCTTTTGCTCTTACAACGAGAATGCCATCTGCATTGACAAGGAACGAGATTTCAACTTTGGGCAAACCTGCCGGCATCGCGGGAATACCGCCCAGGTCAAACTCAGCGAGTTTGCGGTTATCCATCACCAGGTCCCGCTCTCCCTGGTAAACGGCGATCCTGATCCCGCTCTGCCCGTCTTTTTGGGTGGTATATTGCCGGGCTGCCTTCGAGGGAATCTTGGAATTGCGGGGTATCAACACATCCATCAGGCCTCCCATCGTTTCAATTCCCAGCGATAGCGGGGTAATATCCAGCAATAAAAAGTCTTTGTTATTCCCGGCCAGTATATCTGCCTGGACAGCGGCGCCAAGCGCCACCACTTCATCGGGATTCAGGGAATCGTGCAATTTTTTTTCAAAAAATTTACCGACTGTTCGCTTCACCAGGGGCACGCGTGTGGATCCCCCCACCATTACTATTTCGTCAATGTTGTGAATGGTCAATTGTGCATCCCGCAAAGCATTCCTGCAACAGGTGATCGTCCTTTCAATATAAGGTGTCGCCAGTTGTTCGAATTCATTCCGGTTCAGTTCAACTTTGGTTCTTCCAATGGTGCCCGTAAAAGAATCATCGGAGCTCAGTGCTATTTTGGCGGTTTCAG
>CAYSIU010000536.1:0-2195 GCA_964431095.1 uncultured Chitinophaga sp.
GGCCATCGTTTCGTCCACCTGTTGCAGCAGGGTATTCGTCATCCAGCCTTCATAGCCGTCATGCAGACTCCTGATCCTGACCCAGGTTTCGCCTTTCTCTTTCAGTACTCTTACGGTCTCGCCAAAAAGCAGCTGGTTCACCATTTCTTTCCGGTGATTGGGTTTCCGCCTGACGGGTGCAGCCGGCGCCGACACAACGGCATAGTCCATACAAAAAGTTTTGCCGAATATAAAAAATGAACGGCAGCCCCTGAATTTTATTCAAATCCCGGTTTCCTGCATCTTACGCAAAACAAATCGCTAATTTCCAGTCGTGAAAGCGGAACCTCAGTCATATATGACCGACCAGGAATTGTTGGATCATTTCCATGCCGATCATAACAATGAATGGCTGGGGATCTTATTGCAGCGTTATACGCTCCTGCTCCTGGGTGTTTGCATGAAGTACCTGAAAAATGAAGAGGAGGCCAAAGACAGCGTGCAGCAGGTTTTTTTAAAAGTGATCCAGGAACTGCATAAATACCGGGTGGAATATTTCAAATCCTGGCTTTACATGGTGGCCAGGAACCATTGCCTCATGAAACTGCGGGAAAAACACGGAAAGATCACGGCTGAACTGAACGAGCGCGTGGCTTCAAGGCCCGAAGTAGAAAGCGACCGGCAGGCATTGCAAGAGAATGAACATACCATGGAATTGATGGAAAAAGCACTGAAAGAACTCAACCCGGAGCAGCAACAATGCGTAACTTTGTTTTACCTGCATAAAAAAAGTTACCAGGAAGTGAGCGCGGCGACCGGCTACAGCCTGCTCCAGGTAAAAAGCTATATACAGAACGGGAAACGAAACTTAAAAATACTGATCGAAAGAAAGATCCGGGAAGAAATAAACCGGAAATAATATGCCGGGAAATTATAAAGACATATTATCCCATTTATCCACCGAGATCGACCAGGAGACCCTGCTGAAATACCTGCAGGGCAAACTGTCCGAATCGCAGAAACATGAAGTGGAAAAGAAACTGCTGCAGGATCCCTTCGATGATGAAGCGATGGAGGGCCTGCAGGAATTCAAAGACAAGGAGCAGCTCCGTTATATGGTGGAAATGCTGAACCGGGACCTGAAAAAGAAAACTGCAAAGAAGAAACAGCGGCGCGAAAGAATGCGGATCAAGGACCAGCCCTGGCTCTATATTTCCATCCTGATCCTTATCCTGCTGGTCGTCCTCGTTTACATCGTGATACACAGGATGCTGCAACATTGAACATTTGTACTTATAGCGGCACGATTTTCGTAACTTATACCTGCAATCAATCTCCTGCTCTTTAAATCTGTTATTATGGGTATGCTGCAACAGTTAGAAAAATGGAGCACCACCCATCATCCGCGTTGGTTGGTGTTTTTCCGGGTTGCATTGGGCGTCTGCCTTATTTTTAAAGGCATCACTTTCCTGAGCAACACGATCAGTCTTGAATCCTTGTTGACGGAGAGCCAGTTCAACTTCACTACTTCATGGTTGCCGGGAGTTATTACATGGCTTCACCTGCTCTGCGGCTTCCTGCTGATCATCGGGCTGTTCACCAGGTGGGCAGCGCTGGTCATGACACCGATCCTGCTGGGCGCTGTTATTTTTGTCAATGCCCCCCGCGGGATATTTGCAGCAGAATCGGAATTCCTGTTCTCCCTGGTAGTGTTCCTGGCACTGGTATTCTTTTTTATCGAAGGCTGAGGACCTTTGTCGCTCGATGATTATTTCCGCAGGAACCCGAAGTGAACAGATGAAATAATTCAATCCTGATTTCGCGATAAAAAAGAAAAAATCTGACCGTGCAGGAAATATGCGATTAACATTCGACCCTTTTCATCTATTCAATATTCTAATATTTCTTCTTCCCTTCCCAGTTCTTCCACTGTTCAAAAACTTCTTTGGCAAGGGGATGGGGCTGATGAATGAAAGGAATTTTCCGGTCGGTCATCAGGGTGTTGATCTCATTATAAATGAATTCATCATCGAAATCGATCGCAGCAGCTTCCTGGCGGGTATTGGCGTAGATCACCCGTTTGGGTCTTGCCCAGTAGATCGCTCCCAGGCACATGGGACAGGGTTCGCAACTGGTATAGATATCGCAACACATCAACTGGTAGATCCCTAATTTCTCACAGGCGTTCCGGATGGCCACTACCTCGCCATTCGCCG
>CAYSIU010000537.1:0-2193 GCA_964431095.1 uncultured Chitinophaga sp.
TTTTTTTCTTTCCCGATTCAAAATCCTGGTTTGTTTTATTTGAGAATTCAATAATAAAATGTACCCGTATCCTGTTTTTGCTGACGCTGATTAAGCCAGCTGTAATAACCATTTTGCGCAAGCAACCGGGTATGGGTCCCTTCTTCCACAATGACTCCATCATCAAGCACAATAATCTTATCAAAGCTGAAAAGTGAAAAGATGCGATGGGTAATGATGATAGCCGTTTTGTCCCGCAGGTATTGGTTGAGCTGGCCAATGATCTCTTTCTCTGTCCTGGCGTCAACGGCACTCAGGCAATCATCAAAAATGACCAGGTTGGGATCTTTGATCAGTGCCCGGGCAATAGAAATGCGTTGTTTCTGGCCTCCGCTGAGTGTCACTCCTCTTTCGCCGATCAGGGTATCATATTGCAGGGGGAACCCGGCGATCTCTTTTTCCACGCTGGCCTGTTTAGCCGCCTTTTCTATAGCTGATCTTGCTGCATCCTTTGCGGCAAAACCGATATTATTGGTCACGGTTTCACTGAACAAAAAAACATCCTGCGGCACATAACTCAGTTGTTCGCGTAATGTTTTCAGGTCGAGTTTCCTGATATCGGTACCGTCCAGTTCGATCATTCCATCGGACACATCGTACATTCTCAGCAACCATTGCGCGATAGTGGATTTGCCGCTACCTGTCCGGCCAACGATCGCCACTTTTTCACCCGGGCTGATATGGAGACTGAAATCCTTCAACGCATGGATCCCGGTATGCGGGTAAACAAAATTCACGTGTGTAAACCGGATATCGCCCTCTAGTTTGGTTTTGATCGCGTTGACAGGGTTACGAATAACGGGTTCAGTACCAAGAAATTCATTGATCCTTTTTTGGGAAGCGGCCGCCCGCTGGATCATGCTGGCGGTAAGCCCGATGGCACTTACCGGGAACGTAAGCATATTAATATACATTACAAATTCCACAATGGTATTGATACCGATATTGTGGCCTCCGTTGATATAATATAATCCCCCGATCATGATCGTTAGCAGGGTGCTCAACCCGATCAGGAACGTGATGGAGGGGAAATAGATCGCTTCTACTCTCGCCAGGCCGATGGCATTTTTTTTATATACTTCGCTGTTCTTTGTGAAAAAACCGAGCATTGCCTTTTCCTGCACAAACGACTTGATGACCCGGATGCCGGAATAGGTTTCCTGTGCATTGCTGGTAAGATCGGAAAGCGCTTCCTGTATCCTTTCACTTTTCCGGTTGATGGTATTGTTCACATAATAAATGGTAATGGCCAGGATAGGCAAGGGAGCCAGTACATACATCGTCAGCTCGGCATCTCTTTTCAGCATAAAGAATACGCTGAGTGAAATAACGGCTACCAGGTTGGCCAGGTACATGATGGCCGGGCCTGTGAACATTCTCACACGGCTTACATCTTCCGCGATCCGGTTCATCAGGTCGCCGGTACTGTGTGTTTTGTAAAAAGCCGTATCCAGTTGCTGATAGTGCGTGAAGATTTCATTTTTCTGATCATATTCAATGAAGCGGCTCATCACAATAATGGTTTGCCGCATCAGGAAAAGAAAGAAACCCCGCAATAAAGCGAGCCCCAGGATCGTAATGCCGCAGAGTGCTACCACTTTTCCCAGGGAATAATGATGTCCTTCCACCTGATGAATGAATTTCTCCACTACGGTTGCATAACCCGGTGCTTTAGCCGGGGCTCTGTAACCCGGCAGTTGCAGCGAACGTTGCACAAAATCGATCACAAAACCCGTCACCTGAGGAGAAAGAACGTTGAAATAGTTGGAGAAAAAGACGAACAGGACACCTATTCCCAACCGGATACGGTATTTCCAGAAATATTTGTTGAGGGCCTTGAGATGTTTCATCGGGTTCGAAGTTATTGAATAAAAATGCCCTTCACGGGTTTTGTCTGATTTGCAGGTCAGGAAGAAACCTTGCGTCCTTTTCCAAATGATTTATAGTCAATCTTAGCCCGAATCAGGGCCTCGGCCAATCCCTAATCAGGTGGATTCCTATCCAATTCTATCGTACTGTGATGGATGTTGTAATGTCCCAGTTCGTGCTTTATTTTTTCCACCACTTGTATTTTTTGATCAAAAGTCAATGCATCATCAATTACCACATGAGCCGTCAATGCGTTTTCTGTGGTGCTCATTGACCATACATGAA
>CAYSIU010000538.1:0-2181 GCA_964431095.1 uncultured Chitinophaga sp.
TTATCCACCCTAAGTTCACACAGGTTGTTTAGGAACTCACGAATGGAATTGATCAGGCGGGTTCTTTTAATGAATGTCTCTTTCACGGAAGGATCGATGATCAGATCGGCGTAGCGTTGCCGGTATTTGAATTCCGGGTCCGTCACGGCATCAAAAGTGTGTCCCTCGGCTTCTTTGACAATCGGCAAGGGCCGGATTGATTTGCAAAGCAGGGTAAGCTCTTTTACGTGCAGTGAGATCTCCCCGGTTTTGGTGACAAACACAAAACCTTTAACACCGATGATATCGCCGATGTCTACCAGTTTTTTCCATACCACATCATACAGTGATTTGTCCTCTCCCGGGCAAATATCATCCCGGCGTATATACAACTGAATGCGGCCACTTGCATCCTGGAGCACGCAAAAATTTGCTTTGCCCATATCCCGTATGCTCATGATGCGACCGGCCAGGCAGCAATCCACAAACTGTTCTTTTATTTCTTCTTTATAATTCTCTTTGATGAAGGCAGCATGACTGTTTACGGGATAAAAAGGGGCGGGATAAGGCTCGATCCCCATCATAATGAGTTCGGCCAGTTTTTCCCGGCGCAGCCGTTCCTGTTCAGAAAGATGGTCAGCGCTCATGAAAGAAGATGATGAATGATGCAAATCTTACTGTCCTTCATTATTAAATTTTATGCAGTCGGGCAAAGGTACTGGTTTGAGGTTCGCATACAAAAGCGGCCCCTGTGTTTTTCAGGAGCCGCTGCTGCTGTTGCAGAAATATGTTCAATGCTTTACCTGGATTATTTAAACATGTAACCGAGGCGGACGCCCAGGCAACCATTCCGGAGTATATCATCACCGGATTGTTTTGCTTTGGGTATCAGGTTCCGTAAACCAAAAGTATAATTCACCCATAGGAAAATACCGTTGCGGATCTTTACACCAAGGAGACCATTGGCCCCATAATCCACACCCCGGTAATCGCTGGCTATCGTGTTCCCAAAAGTGACGGTTGATTCTGTCGTGGTGGAGGGGGTTTTGCTTACAAATTTTGATGGAAGATTCATCCCCAGCGTAGGACCCAGGCCCGCATAAAAGGTGGTAAACTTGTTTTTTCCCTTGGTATAATAAACGAAATCGAACATGAACTCAGCATAGCGAAGGGCCACTGATTGTTTTAGCTGAGTCGATTTTTGTATGTATTTCCCTTTTTGCACATAATGAACGCCTGGTTGGAAACTGAACCGGGTCTTTCCGAGCGGGGCATCTACCATAAGGCCTACGGTATAACCGGGCTTAACCTGTCCCCGGGTGTCTTTACCGTCGATATGGCCATAGATATTGCTGGAAGTAACGCCTCCGGTGATTGCCACTTTGGGTTTTTCTTTTTGACAAAGACCGTTGATTTGAAACAGACATACAGCCGTAATAAGAAGGGTTGATATTTTTTTCATATCAGTTAATTTGGTTTGCCTACTCATAACGCTTTTCGGCCAGGGCGCCTACTCTCTTTGGGGATTTTCGGATCCTCCTGTTTTTCACAGTTCCGTTTTGAACCGGGCGCTAAAATAGTATTTTTGCGGGTACAGGGAGCGCCGGTTCTAAGATAAATATATTTTAGTTTGTTCACATCTCCAAAGCAGGTAAAAAACCCTCTTTTTATAGCGATATTGTCTGACTTTCAACCGGATGGGCACAAATTAAGGAAGTAGGTAAAATTAAGCCCCTGTTCCGGCCGACAGAATTAGCTCCCGGCGGAATTAAATAACAAGCAACATCAACACCCTGCTTTTTATTGTTATCATCTTCTGGAAGATGATTCACTGATCCCGTGCTGCAAATAAGCAACGGCAGCAATAAAGCTGACTTTTTTCATTAAAACACAAGCAACCCCTTTTCATCAAAAAGCATCATTGATCAGGCGATAATTTGCACGAAGGTTGCTGTTTATTCCCGCCTCGTCTAAATTGTAACATATGAAGAAACTATTTCCTGCTATTTTTTCATTCTTTGTATTGAGTGCCTGCCATGTATCTTCCCAGCTACCGGGCACCGGCGGAATTACTGAAAAAGAAGCCGGGGAAGGGATCAAAGAAGCCCTGGGACAGGGTCTTTTAAAGGCGGTGCTGCAACTAAACCGCGAAGATGGTTTTTTCAAGGATGCTTTTTATAAAATACTATTACCCCCCGATGC
>CAYSIU010000539.1:0-1845 GCA_964431095.1 uncultured Chitinophaga sp.
GGTGGTAACCAAGGCCATGGCCCCCTCCGAAGTGCCGGCGAACACCAAACCTTCTTTGTCCCTGAATCTTCCCTTGAGGATTGAAAGGAATTCCGTGCCGCCATCGGTAGCGCTTAAGCGCAATTGGTTCCCACCGCTGAACATCACGGCATCACAATGACGGATCCGTTCGAGGAATTCATCATTCATAGCGTCCTGCCGGGTTCGGATATGCATCACTCCCACCTTGGTACAGCCGATCTTTCCAAATGCATTCAGATAATTCTCACCTACTTCATAAGGGATCATGGAAGCGGTAGTGATGACTTCGATACGGGCAGTAGCACCCCCCGCTTCTTCCACGAGCCTGCGCAGGATGCCAAGTTCAAAAAAATTGAGGTTATTACGGTAGACCTCCCCTGTTTCCAGGTCAGTTCCTTTATCTTCTGCTCCCCCAATAGGGATCAGTTTTCCTTTAGGATGGCTCATTCATTCGGGTTTGATTAACGTACAAAAATAACGCTTAAAATTAATGGATCAATGTTTACGCGTAGAGGAGGATGTTAATATGTGGATATATACTGGCTGTGGGCTACGGGCTGCAAGCTGTTGGCGGCAGGCTGTGGGCTGTGGGCTGTTGGCTGCAGGCTGCGGGCTACTGCCGGCGGGCCTATTGTTTACTGACGCGAACTTTAATCATATATACAAACACACCGATAACAGCGATCAGACTGCCCCAGAGTGCGAACCATCCTGTTGAGATAAATAGGAACAACCAGACCGCGATGGACAATACAACCGGAACGGGGAATAACCACATTTTAAAAGGAAGGTCTTTTATACCAAATCTCTTCCTCAATAACAGCACCCCTACCGACTGCCCGATAAACTGAACGATGATCCGGGTGGCGAGAATCGAACTGATCGCATCCGATAACCTGAATAATAAACTAAAGACAAGACCCAACGCACATAAAACAGTTAAAGAAATATAAGGGAATTTCCTGGTTGGATGCAGTTTGGCAAATATCGCAAAGAAATTTCCGTCTGCTGCGGCAGCATACGGCACCCTTGAATAACCCAGTACAACAGCAAAAAGAGAAGAGAAAGCAATACAAAGAATGAGGACCGTAACAATAATGCCCGCCTGGTGACCAAATAATTGTTCCATAAAACTGCTTACCAGGTACCGGTTGTCTTTGTTAACAGAATGCCAGGACATTACACCCATTACACTCACATTCATCAATATGTATAGAACTGCAATCCCGGCGATAGAAATAAAAATACTTTTGGGAATATTCTTTCCCGGTTCTTTGATCTCCCCACCCAGGTGACATACATTATAATACCCGAGGTAAGCATACACAGATTTAACAGACGCTTGTCCGACTGCTGCCCAGAATGCATAAGTGAAAAATGATTCATTCCCGGTAGGAAGAAGCCTGACCGGGTATTGGGGATGCATCAACCCGCTGATGATGATCCAGATAATGGTTAGGACAACAATAACACCCATCCCAACCGATATCTTCCCGATCGTTTCAATTTTCCGGTACAATAAAATGAAGACAAGTATCACCAGCCCGGCAGAAACGATCTTCTGCTGCCACAGTTCAAGCGGAACAATATACGTAAGATATTGTGCAAACCCGATAGTTGCGGACGCCATGACCAGGGGAGCTTGTATGGAAGTTTGCCAGACAAATAAAAAACTCATCAGCTTCCCTCCTTTTTCACCGAATGCAATGCGATGAAAATTGTAAGTGCCTCCGGCCAGCGGGTATTTCGCTCCCAGCTCGCTCCAGATCATTGCATCTATAAATGCCGTAATGGCGCCGAATATCCAGGCCCAGAGAAACAGAC
>CAYSIU010000539.1:1855-2168 GCA_964431095.1 uncultured Chitinophaga sp.
GCCTTGGGTGATGGTAAAAAAAGTTATTATTTTAGGTTGTTTTTTTCGCTATAGGCTACTATCTATAGGCTACAGGCGGCAGGCTGCAGGCTGCTGGCTGCAAGCTACAGGCTACGGGCCAGGAACCTAATCATCCATGTTCAGTTTACAATTCACGAGTCACCACTCACGACGCAACGAAAGCCTTTATCCCGTCCACCAGCACATCCAAATTCTTCGTTGTGGTGTATACATTCGGCGTTACTCTCACTCCTTTGATATTTTCCCACTCGATACCCACGGTATGCACTTTATATTTATCCAGGAGGAATGA
>CAYSIU010000540.1:0-2166 GCA_964431095.1 uncultured Chitinophaga sp.
AGCCTGATGCGACGTCAAATTATTCTATACTTTCTTTTGTCCGCAACTTCTTTTCTCCATGCCCAGGATATCAACGGCATCTGGAAAGGAAAACTGGTGATGGCACCGGGGGGATGTTTCCCGGTGTACAATATCGAACTGCAATTGCAGGTGGCGGGTACAAGAATAACAGGCACGGCATGGCATTTTTCCGATTCCCTGAACTATGTTAAAGAGAACTTTGACGGAGTTTTTAATAAAGACAGTAACCAGATCACGCTGCAGGAGAACGGCATCATCACCTTCCGGATCAAAGAAGATTGTGTTCCCTGCGTCAAAAAGTATTTTCTTTCCTATCACAAGGGTGGCGGGAACGTGGTGACAGAAGAGCAATTACGGGGCACCTGGACGGGGCGTGCTACGGATGGGAAAACAGCCTGCGACCCGGGTTCATTGGTGCTGACAAGATTTGACCGGTCCACGTTCAAGCCAGAGTTCAAATTACCTCCCACACTTACCAAAAGAACAGCCGACCTGGTAAAAGAAATAAAAGTGGATACTGGTACCATCCAGATGGATTTTTACGACAATGGCCAGATCGATGGTGACACTATTTCAGTGTATGCCAACGGGGTTCCTATTGTTTCCAACAAAGGATTGACAGAAAAACCGATCACTATCCGGATCAAGGTTGATCTGAAACGCCCGGTCCAGGAGGTCATTATGGTGGGAGAAAACATGGGTTCCATACCCCCTAATACTGCGCTCATGATCGTGACTGCCGGTGAGAAACGTTACCAGCTCTATCTTACTTCCGACGAGCAAAAAAATGCGATGGTCCGCTTTATTTATGAGAAACCACCCGGGAATGGCAAATCCCAATAAATTTTTCTTTTGCATCCGGAAAGTTTTTACCTTGCGTGCCCGAATTCCCAGTTGGATCACCCTTTGAATTTTGCCCCGGGTCATATCCCGCAATCTGCCCTTTGAACATATTGAAAATCATTTTAAATCAAACTCAACTAACATGAAAAAGTATTTTGGAGTTGCTATCGCCACTCTTTTTGTTTTTGCATTTATTTCCTGCAGCACTAAAAAGGATGAAGGCGGAATGTCAGATAGGGCAAAAAAGAACCTCGAAGGCTCACAAAAAGTGGCAAAGGGTTTTCTAACCGGCGATACCACCGGGATTCGTGCTGTTATTGCAGACGAGTTTGTGGATCACACCGACAAGGGTGATATGAACAGGGACAGCCTGCTGGCCATGATCAACATGATGCACAAGATGAACAACGATATGAAGATGGAAACGATCTGGGAATCTGCCAACGACGATTACGTCATGAGCTGGTACCGGTTCTCAGGTACCAGTGATGGTTCGATGGGTATGCCCAAAGGGCCTTATGATTTTCCTGCCATTGAAATGGTAAAATTCAATAAGGATAGTAAAGCCATTGAACACTGGGAGTATATGGAACCCCGCGTGATGATGAAGATGATGCCGCCCCCGCAAATGGAAAACAAGACGGATAGCACAAAGAAGAATATGTAAAACACTCCAATAACAAGAAATAAAAGGTCTCTGGGTAACCAGAGACCTTTTTCTTTGATTCGTTTAAAGTTTAATTACAGAAATACGGATCTGCTGCATTTCCATTATTGTTGGGGAAACAGAAGTGCAATTTTTTACTGGTCACCCCCGTGATATAAACATTCGCTCTTCGGGCCTTTTTGTTACCGGAGGCGGTGGCATTCAGGGTGCCCCTGGCAGGGATATTACTTAGCTGCAGGGTTTCGCTGCCAACCATTTTCCCTTCTTTTTTAATATAGTCCACCCGCAATATGACCCTGTCCAGTGAAGCTGTTGTGGCATTCGAAATAGGGATATCAAAGGATTTAATGCCATCCCGTTCTTCGTAATTAAGCGTACCGATAGTGATATAACGGGGCCAGTTATTTCTCATTTCGGCTTCTTTTGCAGCAGCAGCGGCCTGGGTGGCCATTTGTTTTTTCTTTTCGTCATCCTTCTTCCTGGCATCCATCGCTAATTGTCTCTTCTTGTCTTCATCGGCTTTTTGCTTCGCTTCGGCTGCTTTTTTGCTTCGATCCTCATCGTCCGTTTTTGTAACTGTGGTGGTGGTTGCGGGCTGGGAAGAGTTTTTGGTGTGTGTATAACTGAACGAGATG
>CAYSIU010000541.1:0-2147 GCA_964431095.1 uncultured Chitinophaga sp.
AGATGAATTTTTAAAACCCATCGTGAGCCTTGACGAAGTACAACAACCCCTGGCGACTTTCAAAGACGGCGATGTGGCGATCTGTTTTAATTTCCGGACGGACCGTTGCCGCGAAATTACGATGGTGCTCACCCAAGCCGATTTCTCGGAATTTGCAATGCATCGGCTTTCCCTGTACTATACCACGATGACAGACTATGACCACACTTACAAAAATGTCCAGGTAATATTTGATAACGACAACCTCAATAATACACTCGGGGAAGTGCTGGAGAAAAACATGTTAAAACAGATACGGATCGCTGAAACGGAAAAGTATCCGCACGTCACTTTCTTTTTCAGCGGTGGACGCGAAACGCCTTTTGAAGGTGAAAAAAGAATCCTCATCCCATCACCCAAAGTTGCCACCTATGATCTCAAGCCTGAAATGAGTGCCGTGGAAGTAACCGACGCACTCTTGCCGGAGATACACAACCAATCGGCCGATTTCATTTGCCTGAATTACGCAAACGCAGATATGGTGGGCCATACCGGTGTGTGGGCAGCCGCGATAAAAGCGGTGGAAAGGGTGGATCAATGCGTGGAGAGAATTGTAACTGCGGGACTGGAAAATGGATACACAATTTTTCTTACCGCCGATCATGGTAATGCGGACTATATGATCAATGAAGACGGTTCTCCCAATACAGCACATACGATGAACCCTGTTCCCTTTTTTATAATTGATAACACCTGGAAAGGAAAAATCAAATCCGGTAAACTTGCTGATATTGCCCCTACGATTCTCACCCTGATGCAGCTTTCTGTTCCGAATGAGATGACAGGCGAGGTTCTGACCGATAAACCCTAATTTTAATCATAACTTTTCCTATGCTCCGGAAAATCCTGCTTTTCCTGCTTGCGGCCCTGGTGATTATCCAGTTCTTTCATCCAAAAAGAAATAAAGCCAGAGGGGTACAGCCGGGTTATATCGGCAGCACCTACTTCATACCTGCAGATGTAAAATCGATTCTGGCCAAAGCCTGTAATGATTGCCACAGTGATTCGACCCGCTATCCCTGGTATTGCAATTTCCAACCAGTGGATTGGTGGATCGCCGGGCATATCCGAAATGGCAAAAGCGGGCTGAACTTTGACGAATACACGAACCGTCCTTTACGCTTCCAGTATCACAGAATGGAGGACGTAGCAGACCTTGTAAAGAAAGGCGAGATGCCCCTGAGTTCCTATTTATGGATACACAAGGACGCCCGGCTGAATCCCGATGAAAAAAATAAGCTAATCACATGGGCTAATTCAGTAAGGGACACGCTGAAATCGAGATACCCGATGGATAGCCTGGTACGAAAAAAATAATCCCGTGACTTTTCTCCCTTTCGCTATTCCGGCACCAATTCCCTGCAAATAGAACAGAGCAATTAACCATTTGACTGCTCTGTTCTATGCAATCTTGCAAAATTTGATAGGCCGGGTATTGTTACTTTTTTATGTAAATCGGGATTAAAAGTTTAAAACTGAAATTCCTTCCCATATTATAAACACCTATTCTCCGGGTTAAATTGTTTTCGTCGGTATATTTCTAACGACTCATATTACTTTGATAGGCCACATCAGCCAGGTTTGAACCATTGATATATACAGAACACAATTTCCCTTTCCGGGTAAAGATATCGCATCCTACTCCAGCGCTGATCAGCGTGTAGGCGGGAGTGACCGTCTCATCGCCATATTTATAATATATTTTATTCTGCTCAAAATAATAATCCAGGCCCGCCTTTACATATCCATTTTTGATAGTCCTGCCCTTTGAAAAAGTGACTTTTAATTCTGCTTTATACCTGGTTGGTGGGGTAAAAGGTAAATTTTTCGTGGAGTCGGGTTGATTTTTTTGAATAGCTCTTACCGTCGAAAAGCTGTTATCGAAATGTAACCACTTAAGTGTGGACGGGTGTATATCAAATATCAGTTCCACTCCCGAAAGCACTGCGTCGCCCTGAACGTATTTAAAAGCCGGGCCGGGGGCGAGAGCAAGAGCCGGATCTTCTCTTATGGAGTCCCCTCCAAAAACGCTGTGTAATTTTTCGGCACAAATGTAATTATTGATACTGTTAACAAATCCCGTTAGTTCCTCCGATATAATCCCCCAA
>CAYSIU010000542.1:0-2146 GCA_964431095.1 uncultured Chitinophaga sp.
TTCTACCGGAGCCGGTTGAATACTGTCATTTCCCAGGACAGTGGATGCTACCGCAGTTGAAAAAAAAGTAAGAAAAGCCACGGCAATGATGCGATTGTTACGGAATATCTTTTTCATTCTGAAAGGGTTTAATGCCCGCCCGGATGGACCTGCCGTTGAGGACAGGTTCCGGACAAGCGGGTTAATAAACGGGTTACTTTAAAAACTTCAATGGACCGCAACCGGGCAAGCTTGAATCAGGCAGGCAATAATGATCGGTGGAGTTGTCGTGTGCCGGGTCTTATCCCGGGAAGAAGCAAAACGTTGTTCTTTTGATGATGTAAAAATAAAAGGGGGTCTTTATCGGCGCAAATCAAGTTTGGTTGCTTTCCCGTATCCCCAACAGCCGTATCAAACTTTTAAACCATTCAAAGTCAGGGTTTTTAATAATAGAGGGTAAAGATATCCAGTATCAATCGTGCGTTTGAAACCGCCGGGGTTAAATGCAAAGGCATGGTAAACATTGAATAGAAGCTCCCAACGAAACGGTTTGAACCGTTCGTCAAAAAAAGCCTGATCAACATTTTAGTCTTCTGTAACTGGCTGATTTTCAAAATGGGGCTTACGTGTTAGGAAATTAGTTTAGGCGGGATTTGGCAGGGTATAAAAAAATATTACCTTCAGCCGATTCAGGAATATGACGGATTGGCATAAACGCCTTTCTGTCAACCAAATGGCTGGAATTTTGTTAATCATACATAAGCATCGGAACCAGATCGGATGATGACTAAAAAGGAGCAATAAAATGCCTATTAAGAAAGAGGAAATAATAATCATTGAACCGAAAGAAATTTTTGTTGGCAACAAAGAAGCCCCGGTAACCCTTATTGAGTTTGGCGAGTATGAAAGTGAAGAGTGCGCCAGGGTCAATGAGATCGTAAAGCAATTATTGGAAGAATATGAGGGAAAAATCAGGTTCCAGTTCCGTCATTTCCCGTTGACGATGATTCACCAGCGCAGCCTGAAAGCCAGTGAGTCGGCCATCGCCGCCGGGCAGGAAGGCAAATTCTGGGAAATGCATAACCTTTTGTTCTATAACCGCCGCAACCTGGGTACTACCAGCCTGAAATTGTACAGCAAGGAAGCGGGTATAAGAAATAAAAAGTTTCTCGACGACCTCGTTAATGGTGTTTACGGCTGGCAGGTACAGGATGATATCAAGGAAGGACATGACCGTGGTGTAAAGGAAATTCCTGCCTTCTTCATTAATGATATACCTTTTGCAGGCAAACCTACATTTGCCAACCTGAGTGCTGCCATTGAATCGGCCTTTAAAAAATCAAAGGGGAAGAATGGTTCGAAATCAAAGACCACAGCCAGGCATCGGCAGAGGGCCTAGGTTACCTTTAAAATAAAAAAAGAAGGGTGTCACAGTTCAAAACCGTGACACCCTTTGTTTTTTTACTGCTTTACCAGCGATTGTTGGAATAAGCAGGCTTTTTTGCCCTGGCAGGTCTTTCTTCCTTTGGCCTTGCCACGTTCACTTTAATGGAACGTCCATCCACCATGGCACCGTCGAGTTCAGCGATCGCTTTTTGGGCGGCTGTGTCATCACTCATTTCCACGAAACCGAAGCCTTTGCTCCGGCTGGTGAATTTGTCCTTGATAACTTTTGCAGAAGTCACTTCCCCGTACTCGGCAAAATAACTTTTTAAGTCTTCATCCGTTACGGCGAAGCTTAAATTCGAAACATAAATGTTCATGTAAAAAAATTAATAATTAAAAATACTTGAGAATAATGCAAGGGTAAAGAAGACTAACTATTAGCAGAAAATGCGTAGCAGAAAAGATCATTCACTTACGGTATGCTCTATCACTCAAATTAACGGGACAAAGATACGGGTTTATGTGCAAACCTTCCGTTTTATTTTCATCAGGCACTTTGTTATCGTGTAATTACTTAATTTGTTAATTAGTTAATTGGGTTTAACATCATCTTGTGTTTTTTGCTCCTATCCAATTCCCCATCAACCAATTAACCGGCTAACCGCTATGCCAACCCGAAATTATGATGTCATTGTCATTGGAGCCGGCCCTATGGCATCGGCCACCTTCTTCAGCCTTGCCTCAAGAGGTTGCCGGGTATTGGGCCCTGAATGCTTCAGTT
>CAYSIU010000543.1:0-2144 GCA_964431095.1 uncultured Chitinophaga sp.
CAGCCTTTTTGAAAGGGTCATCCCATTCCAGCTACTGGCTTCGTATTCTTTCCGCCCACTGATATTTTCCCAGGTAACCTGGGTCTTGGCATCCGGCAGCAGTGTTCTCACCTGGCTGAATACATCCTGTACAATATTATACCCCAGACCCAGGTTGAGGTAATACTTTGGTTTCGTTCTTCCCAGCACCAGGTCAAAATTGTGCGATGTAGAAGCCGTTAGTTTTTCATTCCCGAACCGGATATTGTAAGGATCGGAAAAATCAATGGTTGGATTCAATTCAGTAATTCCCGGCCGGCGGATACTGCGGCGGTAAGATAATGTAAGATTGAACTGGTCCTTCCATGTTTTATTGAGATTACCGAAGGGCATCCAGGTCCAGTAATGATTTTTTACATCCCTTCCATCCTTCAACAATTGAAACATGATATCCGTGCGTTCGGCGGAGGTTCCGGCCGTAATACTGAAATTTTCCCCGAATAACTGTTTTATGGATCCCCTCAGGTTGGTAATGGTCTGGTGAAACCAGAAATCATTGCTCAGCAAGTCCAGGGGTTCCATGGTACCCTCGGGTTTCTTTTTGTAGCTGGCATCCACCACCACATGATTATTCGACCGGTTATAGTAACTGCCAAAAGAAAGAAAGGTTTTTTTATTCTCCAGCATCACATCATAATTCACCCGGACGCTGTGCCCATTGATTTTTGTATTATTTATTTGCTGCTGTGTGGAATCTTCACCAGTCGGAGTGGCATCGGGATTAAAGAACTGCTGGTAAAAAAGACGGTCGTTTTTGTTCAGCGAAAAATTGTACCCCGATATGATCTTCAGGGTTTCCCCTGGTTTGCCTTTCCAGGTATAACTCAGGTTCAGGTTGGGACTGTAATTGTCGCCGGTACTGTGTATGTCCCTCCGGCTCAGTTTCCACAGTTCACTCTGGCGATTGATATTCCGGAATTCGGTACTGTTGAAGTTGTTAAAGTCATTTTGATTATAACCCAGCACCAGGTTTAGCAGGTTATTCTTGTTGATATCATAATCCATATTCAGCCGGAAATTGGGGCGCCAGCTCTTATTGGTAAAGTGATTATTCGTATTAAAAAAGTTAGAAGAATCAGTATAAAAATTATTACGGATCGAATAGCCATTTCCCAGAAAACGGTTATAGCCAGTACCCGCATTGATGCTCAGTGCAAAACCCTGTTTGCGGTAATTAAAGTTCCCGCTAAAGCTCGCTTCTCCCCTAGTTCCCCCGGAAAGATTGACACGCCCGCTACGACCGATCTTTCCTTTTTTAGTGACAATATTGATCACCCCACCCGGCTCGTTGGCATATTGCGGCGGCGGGTTGGTCATCACTTCTATCTTTTCAATTGAACTGCCCGGTAGCGATTCCAGCAGGTCCTGTAATTGCTGGAGGTTCAATTCTACCGGTTTATCATCGATGAGGATCTTGGGTTCCTTTCCCCGTACCATAATTTTTCCATCCGAATTCTTTGAAACCAATGGGACATTATTCAACAGGTCGCTGGCATTGCTTCCCGCAGCGATCGCTGATTCGCCGGCATTAAAAGTGATATTGCCCTCCTTTGATTCGATCAATGGCTTTTCTGCATAAACGATTACCTCATCGAGTTGCTGGTTGGCATTGGATTTCAGAAGGAGGTCGTTGAGGTTAAAGTCAAATCTTTCCGTGCGGAAATAAATACTGTCCAGTGTAAAATTTTGCATCCCTACATAAGAAAATTTGAGACGGTAATAGCCAAAAGGAATGTTCGTCAACGTAAAAAAGCCGGTTTTGTCAGTCTGCGTTGAGCGCATGGCAAGACTGTCTTTTAAGGAGACCAGAATCACGGTAGCACCTTCTATCGCCTTTTTACCTTCATTCAGTACCGTCCCGGTAATGATACCGGGATCTTTGCCCTGGGAAAAGCTGTTTACGGCAGTCAGCGTCAGCGCAATAAGCAGGTTTCGTCTTTTCAAATCCAACATTAGATGCCAAAGATAGTTTTCGGCGTGCTAACCAGGGAGTATGGAACTGGCCGAACAGTTACGTCGGTCATTGACTTGTTATTATTGCTATTAGATAACGCTGACATACTGTCCTGTTCCGGGTCCTTTATGTTGATTGGAGAAACGTGTTT
>CAYSIU010000544.1:0-2125 GCA_964431095.1 uncultured Chitinophaga sp.
CCCATTTTCAGGTCGAAATAGGAGAGGGTAAGATGTGAATACCCCCATTTCCGGTGAATACCGAGGGTGGCCTTTATATTATTTTCTGTAAAAGCTGAATTACAAACATAGCCGTCATATTTGTTCTTGTAATCATGGGCCATTTTATTGGAATACCTGAGATCCCAGATAAAACCATTGGAGTTTCCCGCCAGATTGACAGAATTGCCCCATAAGCCATTGTTCGTCTGGTAATTGGAAAACAGGCTTCCTTTTACCTGCCCTGAAGGTAAGGGAGGAGCCGCAATCATATTAATTACTCCTGCCATTGCATCTGATCCATAACTCAGGCTGGCCGGGCCTTTCAGTATTTCCACCTTATCCACAGAATATTCGTCTATTTCTTCACCGAATTCATCAAACCATTGTTGACCTTCCTGGCGAACACCATCATTTATCGTAACCACCCGGTTATATCCCAGTCCCCGGATGAATGGCTTCGAAATATTAGGGCCCAATGTCATTTGAGACACACCCGGTGTGATCGATATCGCATCGATGAGATTGGTAGCACTGTTTTGAAGCAGGCTACTTTTCGAAACCACATTTACCGGGATGGGGTCACTTTTCTTTTCGGTTGCAGAAGTAACCCCGGTAATAATTACTTCATCGAGTTCGGCGACGGATGGCATCATTAAAAAATCACTGGTCGCACTTCCGTTGATTGTTATTTCATTAAACTGTGAGGCATATTCGACTAAACTGGCCACAACGAGATAAGTTCCTTTTGGAACATTTTTTATATGATAATTGCCGTTTGCATCCGTATTCGCGCCCAGTTTCAAATCCGGAATATACACCGACACGTCCGAAAGTGCTGTACCATTTTTCTTATCCTTTACCTTACCGCTTAATTCGTTTTGCGCGAAAACGGATATGCCGTTAAGCAACAGCAAAACAATACAGGAATAAATTTGAATTGTTTTCATTTTTTGATTTTAGTTCAATAGTAAAAATGAATACCCCCTATCATGGGGATATGACTAGTTCTTACAGTCAGTTAAATGCTGTAATACCGGCAGGAAAGAATTTGCCAGGGAGGAGGAGTGGGAACGGCATGCCAGACTGATTGAGCCCGTCGGTTTCCCGGAAACGCAGCATCGACCTGTTTCCACGCTAAACAACCGGGAGCTCCATCATCATTAAATGGCTTCGGTATGAAATCCAATGCACTATTTTTCACGGATTTGATGAAATGCCCATTTTGCCCGATATCACAGGGGTCTACCTGAAAATGAGCATTAATCCTGGAAATTAATTCTTCTTCTTTGTGATCATTGATCACATAAAAGCAAACCCGGTCACCCTTGATTTCTTTTTTTACCACATCATACAACCTCCCTGCAACAACAAGTTCATCCGGGTCATCATTCTTATATTCATTGAGCGGGAAGCTGATCATAGTCGTACCGGATAAAGAATGAAAACCGGAAATCTTGGCAGCCATTTCATTTTTTATCTTCACAACAGAAAGCACAAAGAAAACGCTCCCCAGCAGTATGTTGGAAATAAATACTGAGAGAAAAAAAGCGGCGATTACGTGCCTGAACATCAAGTGGTTGCGATACATGAATACCTTTGAGTCTTACAGCAGGTTCCTTTTTACATTCTAATCATCGTCTGCAAAATAAAGTAATTCTTACCATTTTAAAAGATCCTGGCATTTTGTGCTCATGATGATTCCTGTACAAAACCGGGATGGATTGATCACCACAAAAAGCATCACTATAACAGTGCTTGGAGGACAAAAGAATTGAACCAGTTGAACAGTCCACAGACTTGATTACCCGGGTTATAGACCTTTCAGGGGTTGCGGCAAAGCGGCTGCTTTGGGCGTTTATTACACTGTGGGCCAGATGATTATTGGGTGCCCGCCAGGGAAAATTTTACATTCCGGTGCAGCATTCGTACAGGAAATTTGTCTAAATTACAGGCAGCCAAAGGCAAGTTATGACCGAGGAAGCCATTTTGAGGGGTTGTTTGAACAATGATGCTACTGCCCAACGGGAACTGTACAACCGGTATAGTCCAAAGATGCTGGCCGTATGCTATCGTTTTGCACACAACCGGGAAGACGCCGAAGATA
>CAYSIU010000545.1:0-2123 GCA_964431095.1 uncultured Chitinophaga sp.
AATGATTGATGATTTTTCATTAGGCATATCAAAAGTTATATTAGTGTTGAATTTAGCGCCTCATCCGACCTTCAGGGGAAGGAGCATGAAGCTTTTTAAAAGATGGATTTGTGTTTCTCAATTGCAGTTATTAAAGAATTTGAACAGTTTTATAATGCTCTTCAGCTTTACCGCTTGCTGGCGGGAAATACAGAGAATTAAAGGTGCTTGTCCTCTTCCTCTTTGAACAGATCAATGATCCTGTCTTTGAACTTGCTCCAGAAACCGGTAAGGCTTTTCCTTCTTTTGATTTCTTTTTCGCTGATGGCGCCTTCGTCTTCCTCTGTCACCTCCTGCTGTGCTTTTTGTTTTAAGCCTTCCGGGACTTCTACATTTCTGAAATCTTTTTCAAATTGTTTACGGTTGTGTTCGTAATCATCATATCCTTTCAGGATAAGGCCGATACAGGTGGAATAGGTGGGTTGGGCCAATTCTTCAATATGACCCCCCGCGAGGTGTTCATTGGGATAGCCGATCCTTGCCGGCAGACCGGTTACATATTCGGTGAGTTGGATAAGGTGTTTTAATTGCGAACCCCCTCCTGTCAGCACGATCCCCCCGTTCAGCATGCGGTTGTCCAATCCTACCTGTTTTAAATGGTAAGTGACAAAATCCATGATCTCGCTCATTCTGGCCTGGATAATATTCGCAAGGTTTTTGACACTGATCTCTTTTGCAGGCATACCCCTCAAACCCGGGATGGTGATGTAGGCATTTGCCTTGGCTTCATTGGCCAGGGCGCTGCCAAACTGCACTTTCATTTGTTCAGCCTGGGTTCTTAAAACACCAAGACCTGTCTTGATATCATTCGTAATATTTTCCCCTGCGAAAGGAATAACAGCCGTATGCTTTAAAATTCCCTCATAAAAGACGGCCAGATCAGTGGTGCCACCGCCGATATCCACAATAGCAACACCGGCTTCCAGGTCTTCCTGTCCCATTACAGCAGACGAGGAAGCGAGTGGCTGCAGTACAAGGTCCTTGGTATGCAACCCCGCCCTTGCCACACTGCGGTTGATATTTTTAATAGCGTTTTTATCTCCGGTGATAATATGGAAATTGGCGCCGATCTTGACACCGCCGTAACCGATCGGGTTGGGGATATTCTGAAAATTATCAACCGTGAACTCCTGGGGAATCACATCAATGATCTGGTCCCCGGCGGGGATATAGGTCTTGTACTGGTCGTCCACCAACTGGTCAATTTCTTTTTGCGTGATCTCATCCTCTGTGTTCTGACGGACAATATCACCCCGCGTTTGGAGACTTTTGATATGATGCCCGGCAATCCCGACATATACTTCGCTTACACGCAGTTCAGGGTTGGAGGCAAAACAGTTTTCCAGCGACGTTTTAATCGCTTTGATCGTTTCATCAATGTTGAGCACCTGGCCGTGCTTAACACCGTTGGAGCTGGACCTGCCAAAGCCCAGGATTTCGAGTTTGCCAAACTCATTCTTGCGTCCGGCAATCACAGCAATCTTGGTAGTCCCGATATCCAGACCTACGATAATGGGTTGTTCGTTGTTCATAGTATTTGTTTTTAGTTGTTGTTTTTATAAAAAATTGTTTCGTTTTTATTTAATTATATCCATTGGAATCCTCTGCCACCAGTCTTTTGGGCATTACGGCTTTGGGTTTACGTTCCTGTTGGACCGGCATCCTTGTTTTCTTTTTTGTTGCCCGGGGTTTATTTTCTTTAATCCGGGGATGATTGGCGGAGCTAACGGGCACATCTTGCGTTGACACTGTTGTGGTATCTGCCACCGGTTTCATAACTTCCGGCACCTGCCGCGTTATTGTATCATTGGCTGCATCAATGGACTCCTGCAATAGTTTTTCCACATTTTTTCTCAGTTGAATCGAATCGATTTTCGGGTTGCCCGCATATTTCGATGCCACCACTTGCCCCCGGTACTGCACATCGATCAGCTTGTAGGCATCAAAACCGGTTTTAGCGAGGACCTGTTTATAAAAGATCATCAACCGGTTGAATTTCGCCGCGATGTCCTCCCCCTCTCCCAGCTTTACAATATGATTGCCAACCACGGGTATCATTTCAAACTTTCTTTAATTTACATGTC
>CAYSIU010000546.1:0-2114 GCA_964431095.1 uncultured Chitinophaga sp.
CCTCCAGGCGGTAAACCCGTTTTAGAGGAATAATCACCGGACAACTGCAAACCAAAATTTTTCGGGAGTTTGAACTGGTTGTTCAGCTTCGCGAACCAGCTCGCAAACTGATCCTGTTTGGGCTGGGTGGGGTCATTGATAGTAATCTTTGAAGTAAAGAGGTTGAGGTTACTCGTTAAATCCCACCATTTGGTTATTTTATTTTTTGAGATCAGCTCCAGTCCCGTTACATAGCTTGAATTTGCGTTAATATAGGTGTTCACCAACATATCCTTTCCAGTAGAAGGATTGGTTTCCTTTACCTGGAACCGGGTGATCAGGTCATTGGTATTCTTATAATAGGCAGAAGCGATAAAATTATCTTTGTTCTTGAATGTTTTCTGGTACGACAGCTCTACAGAGTTGGTAAACTCGGGCTTCAGGTCGGGATTACCCCGGCTGAAATTGAGCGAATCGGAATAATCCGTGTACGGATACAATTGGAAGAAGTTAGGGCGATTGATCCTACGGGTATAATTCAACCGTAATTCCTGGTCGTTTTTCATTTTTTGGCTCAGGAACACGCTTGGGAAAAGACTGACCGGGAAATTTATTTTAAATGTTTGGCCCTTATCGGGTAGATGGCCCTCGTAGGTGGAGCTTTCCACTCTTAAACCGAGCTGGTAACCAAAATTCCTGACCTGGTTTGTATAAGTAGTATAGGCTGCATACACTCTGTCGTTGCTGTTATAATTGATCGACAAAAGGGGAATGTAGACAGGGTTTCCGGAGGCATCAAACTGGTAAAAGTCATTCCTCGTATCCGCTTTCCTGATCTGTGCGCGCAGACCCATTTCCAGTTTTGATTTATCCGTGATAGGATTTGTGTAGTCGGTCTGGATCACCAGGTTCTGGTTACTGCCTTTTCCATTTTGCTGCTGTTTGAAAGCATTGGTGAACGTATAGTCGGGTACTTTATAGTAATTGGTGTTAATAATGTTTTGGTTGGTGTTATTGCTGCTGTTGAAATTAAGATCGGCGGTCCATTCTTCATTTTGTTTGGGAAAAGTATGCTTGTAACTGAGCGTCGCACCGTTATTGTTGAACTGGCTGTTGCTGTTGGAGAGACGCTGGCTGAAAGAGGAAGTGACGGTATTATACAATGAATCGATCAATATATCACTTTTACTGAAAGGCTGGAACCTGCCACGAACGATATTGCCGGCCACAGAAATGGTATTGCGGTTATCAAGGAAAAAATCAAACCCGCCACGTAAAAAAGCAAAATGACCTTCCTGTATGCTCCTGTCCTTTTGTTGCAAATACGTGTTGGGTGTGCCGATCAGGGTGGTCCTGTCCGTGGTACCGGTGCTGATCGATTTACGCTGGTTATAATTGGCGCTCAAAAAGAAATTCACTTTATCGTGGCGGACATTGATATCACCTCCAAGCCCGACCTTAGCACGCGAATCAATATTTGTCCTTAGGCTACCGCTATAGCCTACCCGTTTATTTTTTTTCAGTACCACGTTGAGTATGCCGGCGGTGCCACCCGATGCATCAAACTTGGCAGAAGGATTCGTAATGAGTTCGATGCTTTCAATAGCATCGGCGGGGATCTGGTCAAGGGTCATAGTCGTGGGACGGCCATCCACAAAGATCTGCGGGGTATTATTTCTCATGGTCACATTCCCATCGAGATCAACACTGACGGAAGGCACATTGCGCATAATGTCAACGGCTGTACCTCCCTGTGATACCAGGTTCTTGTCCACATTAAAAACTTTACGGTCAATGCCCAACTGCAGGCCGGGCTTCGTGGCCGTAACAGTCACATTTTCCAATACCTTGTCGGCAATATCAATCTTGATATTTCCCAGGTCCTTATCCAGTGAGCCGGCCAGGGAACCCAGATCGCCATTATTTGCTGCACCAGGTTTAAAATCAAACGAAATGGTTTGCTCATAGGGTTTATAACCTACTACCGTTACAGAGAGTTTGAACTGTCCGAACAGCGGAATATTTTCCAGTCTGAATTCACCATTTGTCTTGGTAATCATGCCGGCGATCGCCACGTCCTTTCTTTTTTTGCTGACAGAATCAAATTTGTTTTGAAGTACCTGAACCGAAGCATA
>CAYSIU010000547.1:0-2108 GCA_964431095.1 uncultured Chitinophaga sp.
TACCTCCCAATATCACTGCTTCGCTGCTCAACGAACTCCCCCCCGATGACCGGACTGATTTCCTGGAGGAGCTACCCAGTAACGTAGTAAGGGAACTAATCAAACTGCTGAACCCCGAAGAAAGAAAGATCGCCCTATCCCTGCTCGGTTATCCCGAAAACAGCATTGGCCGGCTGATGACACCGGATTATGTTTATGTATACCCTTCCAATACGATCGAAGAAGTATTTGCCACGATCCGTAAGCATGGAAAGGACAGTGAGACTATCAACGTCATCTATGTCATCAATCAGAACGGGGAATTGCTGGATGATATCCGCATCCGGGATTTCATATTAAGTGCGCCGGATAAAAAAGTCGCTGAACTGATGGATGAGCGTTATATCGCCCTGCACCCTGAAGATGACCAGGAAACGGCCAGCGAAGTTTTTAAAATGAATAACCGCGTGGCGTTGCCGGTGGTCAGTAACAGCAATAAACTGCTGGGTATTGTAACGATTGATGATATTCTTTGGGTAGCGACCGAAGAATTCAGCGAGGATATGCAGAAAATGGGGGGTACGGCTGCCCTGGATGAACCTTACCTGGAAATACCGATCGTAAAACTGTTCAGGAAAAGGGTGGTATGGCTTGTCATATTATTTCTCGGTGAAATGCTGACCGCAACGGCGATGGCCTATTTCCAGGATGAAATTGCAAGGGCAGTGGTACTGGCATTATTTGTACCGTTGATCATTTCCAGCGGTGGTAACAGCGGTTCGCAAGCCTCCACATTGATCATCCAGGCGATGGCCGTAGGCGAAATAGGTCTTGGTGATTGGTGGCGCGTCATGCGAAGGGAACTCATTTCAGGGTTTCTCCTGGGAATGGTCTTGGGTGCCATTGGTTTTTTAAGGATCCTGGTCTGGCATTCCTTCGCTCCTCATTTATACGGCGAGCATTGGTTGCTGATCGGGATCACGGTGTCATTTGCACTAGTTGGAGTAGTGCTCTGGGGAAGCCTGGCAGGTAGTATGCTGCCCCTGATCTTAAAAAAACTGGGTGCTGACCCGGCGGTGAGCTCCGCGCCTTTTGTAGCCACCCTGGTGGATGTAACCGGCCTGATCATCTATTTTTCCGTTGCCTTTCTGATCTTAACCGGCCGTTTACTTTGAAATAACATTTTCTGTCAGGATATCTGCTTTACAGGGCGGATTTTGTGATCCAGTTGCTGAACTGTTCCATGTGCTGAAATCAATAACTTTGCTCCGCTTTTATCGGGTACGAAAAAGCACGCAATAAAAATCTTTCATTCATGTGTGGAATTGTCGGATATACCGGCCCAAGGGAAGCTTACCCCATTATCATCAAGGGGCTGAAAAGATTGGAATATCGTGGCTACGACAGTACAGGAGTAGCATTACAGAATACGGGACCGAATGGTGAAGCCGTCCATGGCGGATTGAAAGTGTATAAGAAAAAAGGCAAGGTCACTGAACTCGAAGAAAATATCGTTGGAAAGAATCTTCATGCAAATGCCGGCATTGGTCATACCCGGTGGGCCACACACGGTGAGCCGAGTGACCTGAATGCACATCCTCATTTGTCGGCCAGCGGCAAACTGGCCATGATCCACAATGGCATTATCGAAAATTATAATCAACTCAAACAGGATCTTGGCAACAAAGGTTATACGTTCAAAAGTGAAACGGATACCGAAGTACTGTTGAATTTCATTGAAGAGATCAGGAAGAATAATCAATGCGACCTGGAAGAAGCGGTTCGTGTGGCATTGAAAAGAGTGACCGGTGCTTACGTCATCCTGCTGCTGGATGAAGATAATCCCGATACGATCATTGCCGCCCGAAAAGGGAGCCCCCTGGTGATCGGCATCGGGAAAGGCGAACATTTTCTGGGTTCTGATGCTTCCCCCATGCTCGAATACACCCGGGAAGTAGTGTATGTGAGCGATTATGAACTGGCTATGGTAAAACCCGATCAACTCATTCTTAAAAATCTCGGGAATGAAAAAATAACTCCCTATGTACAGAAACTGGAAATTGAACTGGCAGCCATGGAAAAAGGGGGCTAGAATCATTTCATGCTGAAAGAAAAATTGAATAAACCAC
>CAYSIU010000548.1:0-2103 GCA_964431095.1 uncultured Chitinophaga sp.
ATGTACTTTGATGGTTATGTGTGAATCTCCATTCGTGAAAAACCAGGACATGAACGTCTTGTGGATTAATAAGAGGTTTTCCGAAATTAAAGGTTTGCAAAGGTATTTTATGGGTGGGAATTATCGGCCTGAACGGTCCACGCCCGTTAACATGAAAGTTTTCAATATCAGCAAGGAAAAAGGCGGATTCCAAATTATCAGCCTGGGAGGCGGCAAGGAGACCCAATCCCTTCACCTGAAGGATAATAAAACAGGAAAGGAATGGGTGCTCCGTAAGGTTGATAAAAACCCCGGGCAGACCATTCCTGATGCGTTCCGGGGAAGTTTTGCAGAGTCCCTGGTGAAAGAATTAAAATCTGCTTCTTATCCTTACGGTGCACTTATTGTACCCGGACTCACCCGGCCACTGGGACTGGCATCGCCCCAGCCGGAACTCTTTTTCGTGCCCGATGATCCGGCATTGGGCTTCTACCGGCCTTTATTCGCGAACACGGTTTGTATGCTGGAGCGGCACGATCCTTCCTTTGACGGATCTAAAACTAACAGCACGACAAAAGTGTTCAATGAAATGATCGATAACAATGATCATCGACCGGTGGAGCGCGATGTATTAGAGGCCAGGCTGCTGGATTTTCTAATCGGGGATTACGACCGGCATTTTGACCAGTGGAAATGGTTGAAACAGGATACCGGCAAAGGGAAGATCTATTACCCGATCCCGAGGGACAGGGACCAGGCCTTCTTTTATTCGGATGGGCAATTGCTGAAACTGATCAGCACCCATACATTACCTTTTTTGAAAGGGTTCAGGAGTGATATCCCGAAAGTCGAGTGGTTGGGATACACGGCTAAAGATTTTGACAGGATCTTCCTGACGGGTCTGGATGCGGATCAATGGAAAAAAGCCATCGCTGAGTTCAAACAAAAAATAACCGACTCCGTCATCACCAGCGCGGTACACCGGTTGCCCCCGGAGATTTTCCGGATCCATGGCGAAACCATCATTAAAAAAATGATCAGCCGGCGCGATGCCATAGAGACAGCCGCTATGAGATACTACCGCTTTATTTCCAAATACGTGAATGTGATGGGAAGTAACCAGAAGGAATATTTCAGAGTAAGTCAAGCGGGAAAAGGGTTGCAGGTAAGGGTGTACGACCGGGAAAAAGGGAATGATACCAGTTTCATCTTGTACAACCGGGTTTTCGATCATTCCGTGACGCGTGAGATCCGGTTGTTCGGGCTCAATGACAGGGATATTTTTGTAGTGGACTCCAATGTGAGCTCCCGGATAAAACTCCGGATGATCGGGGGACAGGACAACGATACGTTTGATATCAAAGGACATGTGGAATCACTGCTGTATGACCTGAAAGAAGAAGGGAATTATATTAAAAACCACAGTCGGGCCAAAAACCGTTTTTCCCAGGATCCCCCGGTAAATGAAACTAACCTGCTGGGGTTTAACTATAATACCACGAAATTCCCCCAGGTACATTTCAATTATAATTCCGATGATGGCTTTTTTGCGGGTGCCGGATTTTCAACGCGAACCTTTGGCTTCAGGAACCTGCCGTATGCCTCCGACCAGAAACTATCCGGTATTTATTCTTTTGATCACAAGGGGGTGCAACTGCAATACCGGGGAGAGTTCAATCACGTTACCCGAAACATTGACATAGTGGTACACAGCAGTTTAATGGCCCCGGCACTGAAGAATTTTTTTGGATTCGGTAACCGGACTGAGACTGATCCTTCACGGAAAATCAATTATTACCAGACCCGTTACAATGCTTTTGAACTGGAGGCGTTGGTCCGGCATCGTTATTTTGAAAAACTGCATTTGATGGCCGGGCCTTATTATTACAGCTATTGGAGCAGTTACCAAAACAATAAAGACAATGTATTAGGTAAGCCCCCTGTTCCGGGAGTGATTGATTCGGCAGATGTATTCAGTAAAAAAGCCTATCTCGGAGTAAAACTGGCTGCGATCATCGATAACCGGAACAACGAGTTTTTCCCCACCCGCGGTTTCCGCTGGGTGAATGAGGTCACTGCGTTTCGGGGTATCCGGGCAGGGAGCAATAACCTGATCAGTTTTAT
>CAYSIU010000549.1:0-2094 GCA_964431095.1 uncultured Chitinophaga sp.
TTATATGATCATTGTTGAGCCGCTGATGAATGGGGCTAAGATCGGCGACATTTTCAAAATGATCGGTAAAGGATACGGCATTGGTTTGTGGATCACCATTGCAGCTTCGCTGGTGCTGGCATTTTATAACCCCAGATCCAAGAGCTGAGTCATAAAAGAAAATTAGTTAACGGCTGCCTAATGGCGGCCTTTTTTATTTCTCTTTCAGGCAGATCAGCTACTTTTATCGATCATCCATCTATCTATGCGAATCATTACGCTTCTTTTCAGCTTCTGTTTTTTCATGAACCGTGGCGCTGCGCAAACCTTAGATGATTGGGCACGGACTGTTCACTGGGATGGATATACCTATTGGTCAAGATACATCATGACTGAAGCCGCTCACATGGGACCCAATGCCCTTCCGGTGCCCTCTATCGGGAATGGGAATGTGGACAGCAATTTTTATATCGGGGCAACCGAACACCTCTTTTTTTCAAAAGGGGATAACACACAAAGCCTTTTCCTGTACGGGAACTATTGCCTGGTAAAAGATGTCATTTCCTTCGATATGTCGTATATACCGATCGAATTTTTTCAAATGAGCGATACGATCAAAAAACAACGACATGCGTATTATACAAACTATTATGACAAAAAAGCAAGAGGAGATGTAATCCTTAATGTCAATATCCGGCTGCTGAAAAAATGGGACAAAAAGATACAACTGGCGCTGCGTATCGGGTATCGCTACCCCTCTTCGAATGAGCTGCAATTGGCCAGGTTCACCGACGGCATGGGTTATTACTTTGATATGTCGTTCGGTAAACCCTTCAAAGCTTCCTCCTGGAAATGGATCGGGATGGCCGGGTTTTATTGCTGGCAGGTGGACACAGAGAGCTTCCGGCAAGATGATGCATTTTTATTCGGAACCGGGCTGGAATGGAATCATAATGGATGGAAACTGCAACCCTATGTGGCGGGATACCTGGGGTATATAGATCATAGCGGCGATATGCCCATTTTATTAAGGATAAACGCTGAAAAGAGATTTAAAAAAACCAGCCTGCTGTTGCGGTTCCAGCAGGGATTGCTGGATTACAAATACAGCAGTGTGGAGTTTGGAGCGAAATACTTTTTTAAGTAGCTGGTAAAGAATGGGCAGGTAAAAGACTTCTGTTAATATTGAGCATTCCTGCTCGCTACTTCCCATTCTCCTCTATATTGAGCTTGTAAACTGCTTTAAAAACCTTACATCGTTCTCGCTGAACAGCCGGATATCATTGATGCCGTATTTCAGCATTGCCGGTCTTTCGATGCCCATCCCGAAAGCAAACCCGGTGTATTTATCAGGATCAATTCCGCAGTTTTGCAGCACATTAGGATGCACCATCCCGCAACCCAGTATTTCCACCCAGCCGGTTTTTTTGCAAACAGGGCAACCTTCGCCCCCGCAGATAATACAACTGATATCCATTTCAGCACTGGGCTCGGTGAATGGGAAATAGGAGGGGCGAAAACGAACTTTTACATCCTTGCCATACATTTCTTTTACAAAAAAATACAATGTTTGCTTCAGGTCGGCGAATGAAACATTTTCATCGATATATAACCCCTCTACCTGGTGAAAAAAGCAATGACTCCTGGCGCTGACCGTTTCATTCCGGTAAACACGGCCCGGATAGATCCCGCGGATGGGCAAGATCCCTTTCTCCATTTCCCTCACCTGCACGTTGCTGGTATGGGTACGCAATAAAAAATCCGGGTTTTGCTGGATATAGAAAGTATCCTGCATGTCCCTGGCAGGGTGATATTCGGGGAGGTTTAATGCGCTGAAATTATGCCAGTCGTCTTCTATCTCCGGGCCCTCTGCCACTGCAAAACCGAGGCGCCGGAATATCGAGACGATCCTGTTCTTCATCAATGTAACCGGGTGACGGGAGCCCAGCGGCAAAGGATCACCGGGTAAGGTCAGGTCATCGCGGTTGCTGCTGATGGGTTGCTGGCTGCCGGCAGCACCTTTCAGTTCTTTATATTTTGATTCTGCGAATTGTTTGAACTCATTGAGTACCTGGCCGGCTTCTTTTCTTTGTTCGGGAGCTACATTTTTCATCT
>CAYSIU010000550.1:0-2077 GCA_964431095.1 uncultured Chitinophaga sp.
ACCTGGGAATCAAAGGAGGTAACAAAGAACTGGGTGACATACTCGATGGACCCAATGCACCCGCCGACCTGAAAAAACAGTTTAAGGATCCAAAAACGGGGCAATATAACCCCGTGCAGGCAAAACAACAGATCGACCAGATATTGAAGAAAGGGACCGCGGAACAAAAGACAAGTTTCAACAACTATATCTACCAACTGGAACAGGACCGGAAGACAGAAAAATATTTGTCTCTTTTGCTCAATAGCATTAATTATCCGCGCTGGTTCGTGGAAAAACAAAACGCAGACAACAGCCAGATGGCAAAGCTTTCCATGGTAAAAGAAGTATATACTTTTTTGCCGGACAGCGCCATCAAACTAGAAGACAGGGAGATCGCCGACTATGTGAGCAAACATAAGGATGATTACAAGCAAACAGAAAGCCGCAGCATCAGCTACGTGACTTTTTCGGCAGCGCCATCGGTTACCGATAGCATAGCGGGAAAAAATAAATTGCAGGCACTGAAACAGACTTTCGATACAACCGTTAATACGGAACAATTACTGGCACGGGAAGCCGTGGACGCCAGCTATAATTATGACGGGTATAAAACCGTTAAAAACATACAGTCTTCTTTTAAAGATTCCATTATTAAAATGAAGATTGGTTCGGTATTCGGACCCTATCTCGACGGGCCCAATTATGTGTTGGCGAAGCTGGAAGGGGTACACACCATGCCGGATACGGTAAAAGTTCGTCATATCCTCATTGCCACCATGGAGAGGGATCCCAAAACCGGGCAGAGTTATGAGAAGCGGGATACAACAACCGCCTACAAACTGGCCGATAGCATTCGCACCGCGATTGACAAAGGGTCCAATTTTGATTCACTCTGTGTTAAGTTTTCAGATGATCCCGGCAGTAAGGACAAGGGCGGAGTATACGAAAATGTTTTTTCCGGGCAAATGGTGGGATCTTTTAATGATTTTATTTTCCTGCATCCCGTCGGAGGCAAAGGAATCGTAAAAACCGAATTCGGGTATCATTATATTGAAGTGCTTTCACAGAAGGGCAACAGCCCTGGTTACAAGATCATATACCTGCCAATGGAAATTGAAACCAGCCAGGAAACAGACGAAAATGCAAACAATGATGCCAATAAATTTGCAGGCGAAACCCACGACCCGCAATCATTCGATGCCAATTTTGAAAAAGAACTCAAACCCAAAGGCGCGAACAAAGCAGTAGCTTCCATTTCGCCCTTTGATGCCCAGATCCAGGGACTGGGATATTCAAGGTCATTTATAAAGAAGATCTATGCCGCAAAACTGGGCGAAGTGCTGAAACCCGATGAAAAGATCGAATCGAATTATGTAGTGGCCGTTGTAACTGAAATATTGAAAGAAGGCACTCAAAGCCCGGCCAAAGCAAGACGAGCGGTGGAGCCGGTGCTCCGGAATAAAAAGAAAGCGGAAATACTGAACCAAAAAATCGGTAAAGTAACCAGCCTTGAAGCAGCAGCAAAGGCGCTGGGAGGTAAACAGATCGAAACGGTCGATAGTCTTCGTATGACGGGGCAATCCAGCAGTAAAGCTCTTGGGTATGAGCCAAGGGTAACAGGGGCAGCATTTAATCCCGCTAATAGAGGAAAAATTGTTCCCGAAGCGCTGGATGGAACGAACGGCGTATACGTGATACGGGTAGATAGTGTTACAACAACCCCCCTGACCAATGGAAGCGTAGCAGACCTGCGGAAAAGCATGGCGGATCAGAAAAGACAATATGCCGGCAACCAACAAAGCCCTCTTTACCCACTGAAGGTATTGCGCAATTCCGCCACGATAAAAGACAACCGATCGGAGAGATATTAACAAGTTTCCGCCGAATTATTGTAACGATTTTCCTTCGGAGTCCCTGTTCAACAGGGACTCTTTGTTTTACGGAAGTCGCAAACAACGGCGCCTGCGAATTGTTAATTTTACAGAACTCCGAGCAACAAAGAGGAACAAACATGAGTGAGCCGATCATTAATAAAGTGGCCGAAAGCGGGATAATAACGCTTGACCTGGAAACCTACTACCCCCGGGGTGAAAAC
>CAYSIU010000551.1:0-2074 GCA_964431095.1 uncultured Chitinophaga sp.
GTTGGTAGAGCACAACACTTTTAATGTTGGGGCCCTGGGTTCGAGTCCCAGCGGGGTCACGAAGTGAACCCATCCCTCGCGATAGCGGGGGATTTTTTTGCGAAGCAAAAAAGAGGGGCGAGAAGTTTTGACATATAAAATTACCATACCCTTTGATGTTTATATTTTGTATAGCAGTCATTTAATCGAGCCGAGACGCGGCAAAGCCGGTCTCGGTGCCGACCGTAGCGTCGGCATCCCAGCGGGGTCACGCTTCACTACCTAACACATCTTTTAAGGAAAAGGGTCTTTTCATGACTTAAATTCTGTTGACGAACAGCATTCTACCGTCACGCCAGTTCTTCCCTCATCTTTTGCATCACATTTTTTTCGATCATTAGTTGTGCCAACTGGATCATATTCATAAAGGCCTTGCCACGGGAAATACCATGACCGATGATCACGGGTTTGGCAACACCCAATACAGGTGTGCCTCCGTAGTTCTCAAAATTGAAACGCTCAAAGAACTCATCTGTTACCTGACGTTGACCGCTGATGTCATAGAGCGATTCGGCGAGTTTCAGGATGATATTGCCGGTAAATCCTTCGCATACCATCACATCGGCTTTGTCCATTAGCAGGTCGCGACCCTCTATGTTACCAGCGAAATGAATATGCCTGTTCTCCTTCAGCATTGTATAGGCCGCCTGGGCCAGTAAATTTCCCTTTCCTTCTTCTTCTCCTACATTGATCAGCCCGACTCTTGGTTTTGCAATACCCAGGATCAGTTGTGCATACACTGATCCCATGATGGCAAATTGGTTCAGCTGCTCGGGTTTGCAATCCGCATTCAGTCCCACATCCAGTAAGAGACCCGTTCCGCCATCTATCTTGGGAACGATCGTGGAGATGGCAGGACGAATGACCCCTTCCAATGCTTTAATACTGAATAAAGCACCCACCAGCATGGCGCCTGTGTTACCGGCGCTGATAAAAGCATCAGTTTTACCAGATGCCAGCAAATGAAAGCCGATTGTGATCGAGGATTTTTGTTTTTCCTTCAACGCTTTGGTTGGATGTTCATGCATGTCAATGACCTGTTCTGCATGAACGATACTTATAGTAGGGCCTGTAAGATGATAGATAGCCAGCAGGTCCTTTATTTTTTCCTGATCTCCGATCAGCAGGAGGGAAGCGGGTGCGTGGGCAGATGATAAATAGAGATGGATCCCCCTCGCAGCTTCCGCCGGGGCAAAGTCTCCACCCATCATATCTATACCAATAGTCATGGAAATTCCAAATGGCAAATTCCACAATCCACAACTCATACGAACCTATGATGGAATCAGGAATTTGCTATTTGTTATTTTTTAACAGGTGACTTTTCCGCCACCACTTTGCCTTTATAGTAAAGTTTACCTTCACTCACATAGGCGCGATGGCGTACATGTGTTTCTCCCGTTGTCTTGTCTGTGGTCAATGTGGCAGCCGAAGCTTTGTAATGTGTCCTGCGTTTTGCACTCCTTTGCTGGCTGTGCCTGCGTTTGGGATTTGGCATATCTTACGTGTTGTGTATTCGAAATCTCTTTTGTTTATTTGTCAATTGTGAATCGTCAATGGCCAATATTCTCTGACCTCTCGCGATTTCAACTATCAAGATCTTTAAACTTTTCCAGCCCTTTCCAGATCGGGTTCTCTTTTTTCTCCTTTTCACCGGATACCATTTTCTTCAGCATATCCATCGCCGTGAGGTTGCAATACGGTCCATTCATCTCTTCGTAGGTGCAAACCTTCTGCATCGGGATGCTCAGGTTGATGAACTCATAGATCCAGTCTGCGACATTGATATGACTTTCGCCGCGGCTGATATAATACACATCCGGGTCATCTTCCTGCTCATTCAGCAGACCCGGTTCTTCCACTATTTTCACTGTGATATTGAATTCATCCCATAGATCCAATGGGAGACCACTGTTGCAACGGTCGCAGGTCACTTCCAACCGGCCCCCGACTTCAAATTTAAGGAGCATAAAACTGCCCTTTTTGTCCAATAACAACCTCCAATGGGCCTTGCTAGTGCGTAATCCGCTCCTCC
>CAYSIU010000552.1:0-2068 GCA_964431095.1 uncultured Chitinophaga sp.
TATTCTGTTGCTGCGGCCCTTACGGTATTGCTGATTTCCAGAACGCCGCATGGCGATTCGGATATCCAGGAAGTACTGTTCGGGAATATATTGTCGGTAAGTAATGAAAAGATCAGCACTCTCGGGATCGTATTCGGTGCCATCGCATTGCTGCAAGTGGTATTTTTCCGGAAATTTTACTCGCTCACCCGTTCATTTGAAAACGGGGAGAGCCATCTGGTCGGAACCTTCAATATCTGGAATTTCCTTTTTTATATTTCAATAGGACTGGCTATTGTATATGCCGTTAAGATCAATGGGGTGATCCCTGTGTTCTCCTACCTCATCATCCCGGCGGTATCGGCGATCATGTTTTCCAAAAATAACACGGTCGTTTTTATTGTTTCAATGATCATCAGTGTAGTGGGCAGTTTCCTGGGATTGGATTTTTCCTATAAATATGATTACCCCGCAGGATCATCCGTGGTGGCCATACTGGGAGGCATTTTCATCCTTGCATCGCTTTACCGGATCCTGAGGGATCTTACTGGCAAAAAAGCAGGTAAGATAAAGAGCAATCCCTGAACAGGATAACAGGGACATCCGGGAATGGATAATTTTATCCAACTTTATAGCATGGAAATAACACTGAATACCCCTGCTTTATTATTCCCGGCCATTACTCTTCTGTTGCTGGCCTACACCAATCGTTTTCTCGCCATTGCCAACCTTATCCGGAAATTGCACGATGAATATGTGAGCGGCAAAAAGAATGCAGTGCTCCTGGAACAATTGCATAACCTGAAAAGAAGGATCCATTATATCCGGTTCATGCAGGCCCTGGGAGTTTTAAGCTTCTTATGCTGCGTGGTTTGCATGTTCAGCATTTACAAGGGCTGGATGAAAGCTGCCGAATATATTTTTGCTGCCAGCCTGCTGAGTCTGCTCAGTTCGCTGGTCATCTCGCTTGTCGAGATCTTCTTAAGCACAAAGGCCCTGGAACTGGAGCTCAGTGATATTGAAGAACTGGAAAAGTCAGGTTTCTTTTCGGGTTTCCGGCAGGGCAGCCAGGAAAAAAAAGATTTGTAGATTTATACCGATGAAAGGGCGAATGAAAATATTCTTGTTCTCATTCCTGGTTGTAATTGTTGCCGCTTGTTCTAAAGGCGGGTTGGGAACAACCGATAATGGCATCGGGGGCGGTGGAGCGCATGATTCGGGGATTGTGGATACAATTCCCCCGACCCTGGAAATATATACACCGACTGACAACCAGGTGTTCAATAGCGGAAATTCGATCAATGTGACGGGGATCATCTCCGAGGGACTGAGTCTTTACCGGGGCAGTATAATTATTACAATTAATGCCAACGGGGCCGTACTGAAGGAACAATTATACGAGATCCATTATGTACTGTCTTATAATTTCAACATAAGTTATACTACTTCCGTTAACACCCCATCTGATTATACGGTTACGGTCAGCTTTGAAGATCATGGATTGAACTGGGCTACGAAGTCGGTGAAGGTGAGGGTGAATCCGTAAATAGTTAATGAGTGGCTTTGGGCTTCGAGCTACAGGCTGCTGGCCTCTAGCTTCTGGCTTCAGGCTTCGGGCCTCTGGCTTTTAATGTTTGTAATCTGTTAGAGAAGGATTTCATCTTTTTATTCACCCTGATTCGCGATTGAATATTTACCTAAATGGTTTTAAGCACTTTTAAAACATTTAACCAGCTTCCTCCATTATACACCTCCTTCATTCCCTTTTCTTTCAGGATCCTTGCCGCCTGACCACTCCTGTCACCTGAAGAGCAACAAAAGATGACGGGTCGCTTCATTTGTTTGATCCGTTCAGCGTTGACGGCTACCCGGTCGACAGGAATATTGATGGAGTCCGGCACCCGGCCGCGGTCGTATTCATTGGCAGTTCTGACATCAATGATAATCGCTCCTTTTTTCAGCGCTTGCCTGATGGAGGCGTTGCCCAACCCAAGGAATGATAATAAGCCCATGTTCTATTCGGCGCTGATTTTTGTTTTTCTTTCCCAGTTCTGCTGCCACCACATGGCCTAATAAAGTTCTTTCTCAT
>CAYSIU010000553.1:0-2064 GCA_964431095.1 uncultured Chitinophaga sp.
GAGCTGGTTCACGAGTCGCTTCAATTCATCCAGGTAATTGAATTTCCCGCGATGTCCCTCTGCAAATCGATCGACATAATCCTGGGCTCGTGGGAGTGCATTGCGCAGGTATTGGTGATGCACATGGACAATATAATCGGTCAGGAAATCAATATGCCATTGGGTAAAATCAAGGGTGTTCGACCGGTTTACTTCCCGGGTTGCTTCTTCCAGTTCCGTCACAATAAGTCCTTCATCTACTCCATTTATTTTGCAGGCTACATGCAGGGGGTATTTTCCTCCGCAACAGTATTCAATTCCGTATTTACGGAATACATCGGCAGCCCGGTAATCGCCGGTAACGATCGAAGCTACTGTTGATTCTTTGTCAAACTTACAGGTCTGTAAAAACATAGTATTCATTGTCACACTTCAGTCTTAAACAACAAATTAAATTGTTGTTGAAGTGAAAACTCATGATCTGCGTCAATCCTCCCTCTGATAATCAGGCACTGGTAATGGTCTTTATAAAGTCAGGGTGTTCTTTGTCCAGCAGGTCATGTACGGTGGTGGATGAAAGCAAATTCCGCCATTGCTGCTTTAGCCATTCTGCTTGCCTGTGCAAAGGGCAGGGTTGCCGGGCATTACATTTTTCCAGTCGCAAGACACAGGAATCGAATTGGCCGGTCTCACGCGTGATGGAAACAAAGGTGAACAGCGAGGTATTCAATGTTCTCTCATTGATCCTGAACCCTCCGCTCGGGCCTTTCTGGGAGGACAAGATCCCTTCTTTGACCAGTCGTTTCATGACCTTCCCCAGAAAATGCCGGGGTATATTCAATTTTTCAGCCACTTCACTAAGCGGCACGCGGTGGTTATTAGCACCACTGGCCGCCACATACAATACACTCCGCAGGGAATAGCCAAATGATTTTGAAAAAATCATGACCGGCAAATGTAGCCGGGGCCCGTTTGAGCCAGACTGACGAATATCATCCATTTTTTTGATGCTTGTCATGATCGGTGGAAGGGTGCCAAAATACTTTTGGCTCATTAAATAAAAGACCCTGATGTCTTTTTAAACTATCAAAAAACAACAATGAAACCAACAAAGATCCTGATGGCAGCTTCTGCAGCTGCCTCCATTTTTTGGCTGAGCTCCTGCGGCAATGAAGGTGTAAAGAAAGATGAACCACCGGTTGATATTCAGAAGGTAGCGACTACCCAACCCGAGGTACACGGTAACGAATTGAAAGAAAGTGACATCACGCTGAACAAGCCGCTTGACCAGGCCATGGTGTCAGCGGGTAAAGCAACCTATGAGCTTCGGTGCCAGAGTTGTCACCGCCTGACGGAAGAAAAACTAGTAGGACCCGGATGGAAAAATGTGACCATAAGAAGAAAACCACTCTGGATCATGAACATGATCACCAACGTTGATATGATGCTGGAATCCGATCCGGAAGCACAGAAACTGCTTGAGCAATGCCTCGTGAGGATGCCGAACCTGCACCTCGAGAAGGACCAGGCCCGGCAAGTGTTGGAATTCATGCGCAATAATGACGGCGAGAAATAGTCATGACAAGATCAATAAACAGCAATTAAAAATAATTTTATGAATCGCTTTCATTCAAAAACAATCTTACTGCTGGCAGGGATCGCTTTTGCAGGATTACAAAGCTGCAAACCGAAGGGGGCTCAATCGGCAGTAAGCGGCAATGCTGCCTCCAAAGTCTATGTAGCCCCCGGCACATACGACGAGTTTTACAATTTTGTTTCGGGTGGTTTCAGCGGGCAAATGTCGGTGTATGGTTTGCCTTCGGGTCGTTTATTCCGCGTCATCCCGGTCTTTTCTGTCGATCCTGAAAAAGGATGGGGTTACAGTGAAGAGACAAAACCCATGCTGAATACCTCCAACGGTTTTATCCCCTGGGACGATCTTCACCATATCGCTCTATCCGAAACGAATGGGGAACATGACGGCCGCTGGGTCTTTGCCAACGCGAACAATACACCGCGTATTGCACGGGTCGATCTGAAAACATTTCGTACAGCGGAGATCATTGAGATCCCCAATAGTGCCGG
>CAYSIU010000554.1:0-2047 GCA_964431095.1 uncultured Chitinophaga sp.
CCCGATCGTTTCTTATCATCTATCGTTTCAGGCCAATCACTCATACAGACACTGAAACCAATTTCATACTGATTGACCATGCACGATTGACTACCCACAACTTCCCTATATTTGTAACATAACAAGCGCAAATGGCGAAACAATTTGAAGACTTTGATGCTAATCTGGCAGGAGAAGAAGGGAAAACAGAGGAAACAAAGACCAGTTGGTTCAAACGCATCAAAAAAGGAATCAGTACGAAAACATCGGAAAAAAAAGAAACCCCGGAAGGGCTTTGGGTAAAATGCCCGGATTGCAACTATATCTGCACTGTTACAGAATTAAGAGAGAACCTGTTTGTATGCCCGAAATGCGGTTTTCATCATCGCATCAACAGCACGGAGTATTATGAGCTGCTGTTTGATAATAATGAATACTCCGAATTGTTTGACAACATCCGCAGTAAGGATTTCCTGGAATTCACCGACCTGAAACCTTACAAAAAAAGACTGGAAGAGACCTGGAACAAATCCGACCTCACCGATTCCATGCGTGTGGCCGTAGGCAAAGTGGGTGGTAATGACATTGTGATCTCCTGCATGGATTTTGAATTCATCGGCGGTTCGCTGGGGAGCGTGATGGGTGAAAAATTCTGCCGGGCCGTGGATTACTGCATTGAACACCGGTTACCGTATCTAGTGATCAGTAAAAGCGGCGGTGCCCGGATGATGGAAAGCGCCTTCTCGCTGATGCAGCTGGCCAAAACCAGTGGCCGGCTCTCGCAACTCAATGATGCGAAGATCCCTTATATTTCTTTATTGACCGATCCCACTTTCGGAGGCATCTCAGCTTCTTTCGGCATGCTCGGGGATCTGAACATTGCGGAACCTGGCGCGCTGATCGGCTTTGCCGGTCCACGGGTAATCAAAGAAACGATCAAAAAAGACCTGCCGGAAGGTTTCCAGCGAAGCGAATTCATCCTGGAGCATGGATTCCTTGATTTCATTGTCACGCGAAAGGAATTAAAAGCAAAGCTGATCACCCTGCTGAATTTATTCAAAAACTGATCTTCCAATATTATTAATGCGAAGAGGTATTTTTGCCTATGCAGGAACTCAGGAACAGGCAGGCGTATTACGAATATTTCATAGATACGAAATATGAAGCAGGTATCGTGCTGCTGGGCACGGAAGTAAAATCCCTGCGGGAAGGCCAGGTCAGCTTTAACGACAGCTATTGCATCATTCACAAAGACGAAGCCTGGGTAAAGTCGCTCCATATCGCCCCTTATTCACACGGCACTGCCAATAATCATGACCCGCTGCGGGAAAGAAAATTACTGCTGCAAAAAAGAGAGATTCGCAGGATCGAAACAAAACTGAAAGAAAAAGGGTATACGCTGGTCCCCCTTCGGATTTTTTTCAATGAGAAGAACCTGGCGAAAATGGAGATCGGACTTGCCCGGGGTAAAAAACTGCATGACAAACGGGAAAGCATCAAGCAAAAAGAAATGGCAAGAGAAATGAAGCGGCATTTAAAATAATGTTGTGTAAAACTTCGTTTCCTTAGCGGACAACTTTTGACGATCTTACCGGTTCATGAAAAAAGGGCTATTGATAGGGCTATTGATGATCTCCATTGATTCCCATTCTCAAACCGTATTTGGTTACTGGTATGGCTATGCCAATGTGAAAACGAATACTTCTGCAAACAATTATCTTGTTGAACTGATCCTCCAACCCGAAAAAGGATATGTGAAGGGCATCCTGAATTATTATTTTAAGAACACGTATCGCAGCCTGGAAGTAAAAGGTGATTACGATGCCGCCAACCGGCGGCTCAGTTTATATGAGATCCCGGTGGTGTACCACGGCTCTCTTGCCAATTTTGAGGTGAATTGTATCATGAATATGCAGGCCAGTTTACGGGTGGCACAGGCAGGTTCTGACCTGGTCGGTGCATTTATAGCATTGCCGGACTATAAATACACCTGTGCGGACATCCGCTTTGACCTGAAACTGAATGCCGATATCAGCAAAAAAGATTCGGTGCTCAAGGCCATCAGTGA
>CAYSIU010000555.1:0-2042 GCA_964431095.1 uncultured Chitinophaga sp.
GTGCCGGTTACCGGGTTGAAAACAGCAGCAAGAGCGCTGATTTCTTTGCCTATATCAATGATGTCTGGATCGAACCAAATGACAAAGCATTTGCTCGGACATTTTCAGGCGGTCTGCTTGAGGTCGGCAAAAAGCAATTCGAAGAAAAGATCGTGCTTCCTCAATTGCTGATCGAAGAAATCCGGGTGAACACCGAGCCGGTCAATGAAAAAACTACTTTTTCCTACAAACAAAACAATATCAATTTTTTTGTTGCGGCTCCCAGTTTTATTGATGAAAAACAAGTTAGCTACGCTTATATGCTGAAGGGATCGGGGAACAATCAATGGAGCGATACTACTGCATCCAACGCGATGATCAATCTTACGAATCTTTCCCCGGGCAGGTACAAGCTCATGGTAAAAGCATTCTTCCCCTCTACCCCCTATCCTCCTGCGGAAACCCTTTATTCCTTTGTTATAACTCCCCCCTGGTGGAAAACATGGTGGTTCAGAAGCATAGCGGTTTTGACAATAATTGGGTTATTGATTATCGGTTTTCGTTTTTACTATAGAAGAAGACTGGAAAAACAAATGGTAGCATTGGAAAAACAACAGGCGATTGAGAAAGAGAGAACGAGAATTGCTACAGACATGCATGACGATCTTGGGGCAGGTTTATCTAAAATAAAATTTTTAAGTGAGACAATAGGGATCAAAAAACAAAAACAGGAATCTTTTGAAGAAGATATCAGTAAGATAAGGGAATACAGTCATGAGATGATCGATAAAATGGGAGAGATTGTTTGGGCATTGAATCAAAAAAACGATTCATTAAGCGATCTTCTTTCTTATTCCCGTTCTTATGCTGTGGAATATCTTTCGCAAAATGGTATTAAATGTGATGTAGATGGTCCCGATAGTTTTGCAACCATTTTTGTAAGTGGAGAATTCAGAAGAAATATTTATCTCACTTTGAAAGAAGCATTACATAATATTGTAAAACATGCACAGGCCAGTCAGGTGAACATAACCATTCATGTTAACCATAATCTGACAATAAAAATACATGATAATGGAGTTGGTTTTGATAAGCAAAATATCCGGCCTTTCAGCAATGGATTGTTCAATATGGAAAAAAGAATGCAGGATATCGGGGGAAGCATGCAGATAAAAAATAACAAAGGAACGTCAGTCGAATTAACAGCTCCTATGTCATCCTAAGCCTGCCGAAGGATAACTTTTGTTCTATTGGTAAAAATATAGTCAACTTTTATTTTCGCCGACACATGAGTATAACATTGGCAATAGTAGAAGACCTGGATGAAGTAAGAGACGGGTTAAAAAGTTTTTTGGCTCTCAGCAAAGAATTTAAGGTCTTAGATGTCTTTAAAACAGCTGAAGAGGCGTTGTTTGAAATACCCAAATTGAAACCTGACATTGTGATCATGGACATCAGTCTTCCCGGGATGAATGGAATTGATTGCATCAAACAGGTAAGAGACAAAAGCCCGGCTACACAATTTATGATGTTTACGGTTTATGAAAATGATGAAAAAGTTTTTGAAGCATTAAAAGCAGGCGCATCGGGCTATCTTTTAAAAAATACAGGATTGGTACAATTGGTAGAATCCCTGAAAGAATTGCATGATGGGGGCTCACCAATGAGTGCAAACATTGCACGAAAATTGGTCAATCTTTTCAGAGATAATCAAAAACAAACTGAATCATTAGCGATGCTTAGCGGTAGGGAAAATGAAATTCTGCAATTATTGGCTAAAGGTTTGTTGTATAAAGAAATTGCTGATCAGCTTTCTATTTCTGTTGCAACAGTAAGACAACATATCCACCATATTTACGAGAAGCTGCACGTACAAAATCGGACCGAGGCGATCAATAAGGCTTTCGGAAAGAATTAGGGTCTCCTGCCTGCTACCAGCTATTTACTTTTTACCTGATAACTTTTGTTCTATTGTACCGGAATCATTAGTATTCTACCTTCAATCATTCTCATTTATTTATTCACTATCGGATACGGGATTATGAAAAAATTAATTTTCCTTT
>CAYSIU010000556.1:0-2035 GCA_964431095.1 uncultured Chitinophaga sp.
AAGAAGAATGCCGATCCCAAAAAAATACTGATTTGACAAGGGAATCAATACCGATATATTCTCGTTACAAGCAAAAAAGATTTTCCGAAAACCTATATAAAGAAACTGGTCAAAGAGGCTTACCATCATTCACTCTCAAAAGTGAAAGATCCGAAGCAAATCGTTCAAGGAAAGACCATCGTAAAATCCATTTCACCTGTCAAAAGAGAGAAGAAAGTGACCCCAAAGGTTAAAAAGAAATGACGGTTGCCTTTCAGACATATGGTTTAACGCATATAGCCCTTGCCGTCAAAGATGTGAAACGCTCAGTTGCGTTTTATCAAAAACTGTTCGGAGTTGCAATTATGTATGGTAAAGATGGCTGGGCGCAGGTACAGACTCCGGGAACAAATGATATTATTGTTTTTGAAGAGAACGAGGAATTTGCCGGAAAAACAGGTGGAGGAATAATGCACTTCGGATTTCGACTTACAGATCCAAAAGATATCAACAAGGTGATTGAAACCGTAAGGGCGGCGGGTGGTCTTATAAAGGAAAGCGGGGAATTTGTCCCTGGTGAACCTTATGTTTTCTTTTACGATCCTGATGGTTATGAAATCGAAGTATGGCATGAGAAAACCTGATATTTGACTAAAGATTATGAAATGAATGAGCCGAATATACTCTCCTTCCCTACCCTCTTCACCCAACGACTGGTATTACGGCAACTGGAAGAAACAGATGATGAGGCTATTTTTTCGATTCGTTCAAACGATTATGTCAATCGATACATTGGCCGGCCTAAACAAACCAGGATCGAAGAAGCCCGGGCCTTTATTACCATGATCAATAATGGCATTGCCGGTAACCAGAGCTTCTATTGGGGTATCTCCCTGAAAGGGAATCCTTCTCTTATCGGTACCATTTGTCTTTGGAATTTTTCAGCAGATCGAAAAAAAGCGGAGCTGGGATATGAGCTGCACCCCGATTTCCAGGGACGGGGGATCATGAGCGAAGCAGTTAAAAAGGTTATTTCATTTGCCTTTGATTCACTTGGTCTTTCCCTGCTCGAAGCTAACAGTCACAAAGAGAACACGAGTTCGACAAAACTTCTTTTGAAAAATAATTTCATTGAGCAACAGGATAAAAAAGATTCCGAAAATCCTTATAATGTAATTTATACACGATCCGGGTAATGAGGATAATAATTTGATAATAGAAATGGCGACTTAGTTTCATTTCTTCCGGTTGTCCACATCGATTCATCTCTTTCTCCTGTAAAATCTCTAAATCTCAAATGCAGCCAAACACTGCCGGAATAAATTATTTGAAATCCTGCCTCAGTAACGATCATTTGAAAGAAACTTATTGATTCTAATTTGATTATATAGCTTTCGCCCCTGACGGATTATCCTCATAGGAGGAGTTTTTGTGATATTATAAATAAGTTTACAGGGCACATTTCAGCAATTTCTTTACACTTTTATTTTGACCGGAAATGAGCGCGTTCGAATGTCTGGCAAATCGGGTGAAACGTAATTTTACTATGAAAATAGTAGGGGTTTTATTTGATCATCTGAGAAAATGACTTAGTTTTACTACCCCACTCCTATCCAAGAACTAAAGGATCTACTTCTGATATCTGCAGTTAGCCACCAATAAGCCAAGCTTATAACCTTTTCCTACCCCCTTTGAACTATCCATAATGGTTATCTCAGATTGACTAAGTGTCAACAGTAATTTGTTTTTAAGCCGCCAAAAAAACTTATATGAGAAAAGTTTTGCGTGATTGTTTGCAAACAAAAACATTTGCATCCACCTTCACATGTGTATTAAGGAGAACTTTAGTGTTAATGTATCTGCTCGCAGGTACATTTTTTATTTCCTATGGCCAGAGCGCCGGTGCCAACCTCGACCAGGCGAGAAATGATGCATTTTCGACCCCGCTAACCCCAATGGCCTGGGTGAATGGTAACCTGAATGACAACCAGGCGCACTATATCGAAAGACATTAGGTACCCTACAAGCCCGTTATTACCAAACGGACCCATAGTCC
>CAYSIU010000557.1:0-2028 GCA_964431095.1 uncultured Chitinophaga sp.
TGTTAGAATCAAAGATGGAATAATACGTGATTTCCGTAATGCCGATTGCTTTAAACTTGCCGGTAAGGTCGGGGTTATCAAAACTTGAATAATAGTCAAGGGTAATATTTCCAATGAACCGGATCTTGCCCCGGAGGGCTTTATCGTCATATTTTGTATAATAATCGAAAATAAGAGAGCCGATGGTTTTTATCTTGCCGATCTTTTCTTCCGTTTCATACGCTCCATAATAGGTTATTACACTGGAACCGATGCTTCTTACTTTACCGCGGGAAACCGAATCGGATTCAGGGCCGTAATAATCCACTCTTCCCACATAGGGTTGCAATTTGGGTGCATAGTAGTTGTTATTCCGGAATGATTGCATTTCGATCCCCCATTCCAGTACTTTCCCGTCATCAGAGAGCCGGATCAGCACTTCGTAATCGGTGAGCAAAGAAAGATAGGACAGCCGGGTGCCCCCGGAAAAAGTGACCTGGCTTAATTCCTGGCCCCTGGCGTATAAAAGAAGAAACAACAACGAAAGGGAGAAACAGAACTGTGTCATGATTGCCGGATTGGATGGTACAGTTATTGGATTCTGCTGATTCCTGAACCCGGGACCGGGCTGAGGGGGGCGGAATTGAAGGTTGAAAATGCAGCATTGCAGGTATTATAGCTCACAACTCTGCATTATGTAAAGCACTAAATTTTCCTAACTTAGAAGAGACTATCCATTCGCTGTTTAAAACTTCTGCTATGGATCATTCCCTTGTTGTTCCCGTCCTGACGGAGGTGATCGTTTCCCTCGTAATTTTTGTCGGTGGATTTTTTATAGGGAGATACCGGGAAAGAAAAAAAATGCGGGGCAAAAACCTGGATGATTACGATTTCTATCCTTTTGAAACGGATCGGGATCATATACCCCGCTTTGATATCAAGGATTTTCGTTTGGGGATCTATTCCTTTCTGAAACACAAGGATTATACGGCTGCCCAGCAACTGATCTTCATCGGCGAGCAGAATAACGCGAGGAGCCAGCTGGACAGGCATGATCTTTTTGAATATGAAAAACTTTATAAAATGTATGGGGGCCAAAAGGTCACTGACGATACCAACGAATTCCTGGAGAACTTTAAAAACATTGTCCGGCTGATCGGCGCTTCCTTTCCCGATTGCGGCATAGAGATCCTGCTGCATAACCTGGCCAATCCCTCCCGATCCCTGGTGGAACTGGAAAACAATGTTACCGGCCGGAAGATCGGCAGCGGTACTACCAACCTGTTATTGGACCTGAAGAAAAGGAAATTGCTGAAAGAAGACAAGCTGAATTATGAATTGAATATTGGCGCCCGGAAATTCAAGTGCACCACCATCCCCATTTATCATAAGTCATATGGACTGGTGGCTGCCATCTGCATCAATGTCGATGTTAATTATCTCACCGAGGAAGTGATGAAATCACAGGAATTGATTGACCAATTTTTCCGCAATTTCTGCCGTACGGATATTGTGCTGGAGGAAAATATCCTGAGCAAGGAAGAATACGAAAAAGCATTGAAAGGAAAGCGCCATTGGAAACAGGCGGTTTGAATCCGGATACTGGATGTTGGTTGCCGGCTGCTCGTCATGGACCGTAGACTGCCGACTGATCCAATACCGGTCATGGATTAATTTCGCCGCAAGTGATTAAATGAATTAATTTAGAAACCCCCGTGTATCGGAAGTGATGATACGATCTAAATCATCCTGATCAATAAATAAAACTTACTATATGAGAAAAACGATTATGACTTTAATATGGACAGCCTCTTTATTTACGCTGTTTGACTCCGCTGCCCAACCACCGGCGACAAAGAAAACTCCCACCATGGATACGTATTACGGCAGACAGGTAACCGATAATTACCGCTGGCTGGAAGATATGAACAATAAAGAAGTGCAGGATTGGTTCAAATCACAGCATGATTAAACCGATAATATCCTGGGTAAGATCCCCGGAAAACATACCTTGTTTCCGGAATTTTAGAAAATAGAAGCAAAGAAGCA
>CAYSIU010000558.1:0-2022 GCA_964431095.1 uncultured Chitinophaga sp.
GATTGCCTTAGAGGTACCGGAGAATTTGCTGGACGCATTTAAAAATATAAGCGAAGTGCCATTTGACAGTATGAAAGTGAAAATGCTGATCACGGACCGCAACAACGTGCCCCATATCGTTCCGATCCCGCGACGACGCCCCTTGCTGGTGAATGATACGTTGCAACTGGGCGCCCTCGTAAATACAAACGCTTTTTCAGGGTTGAATACAATGTATATTGAAGCGAACCCGGACAATGATCAGCCGGAGCAATACCACTTCAATAATTTTGCCTACCGCAACCTGTATATAAGACCGGATAGCCTGAACCCGCTCCTGGATGTTACATTTGATGGTGTGCATATCCTGAACCATGATATCGTTTCTTCGAAACCTGGTATATTGATTAAACTCAAAGACGAATCACATTGGATGATCCTGGATGATACTTCCCTGCTAACAGTGCAGGTACGTTATCCCAACGGAAGCATCCGCAGGTTCTATTTTAATAATGATACACTGCGCTTCACCCCGGCGGGACAGGCGCCCAACCCGGATAATACCGCTACGGTCGATTTTAAACCTTATTTCCCGGTAGATGGTGAATATGAATTGATCGTAACGGGTAAGGATAAGAGTAATAACGCCGCCGGTACTATTGCGTACAGGGTCATCTTTGAAGTCATCAACAAACCGATGATCTCCAATATGCTCAATTACCCGAACCCGTTCACCACGTCCACGGCGTTTGTATTCACGATTACGGGGAACGAAGTGCCGCAAAACATCAAGATCGAGATCATGACCGTAACAGGAAAGATCGTACGGGAGATCACCAAGGATGAACTCGGCCCGCTGCATATCGGGCGCAACATCACTGAATTCAAGTGGGATGGCACCGACCAGTACGGACAGAAACTGGGGAACGGGGTGTACCTCTACAGGGTGGTGACGAACCTGAATGGATCACCGCTTGAAAAATACAGATCAGATGATGATAAAACGGATAAGTACTTCAACAAAGGGTATGGAAAAATGTACCTGATGAGATAATTGGAAAAGCGACAGTGATCAGGAAGTATAGTTGAAACAAGAAATATATATTTAAATAAGGAGTCCTGGCGATGTACCGGGACTTTTTCTTTCCTTCTTCCGTAAGAAATAACCATCCTCCGGGGTTAATTTTGCAGTTTGAATAACGGGTAATGGCTAAGATCGGAATCAATATTTCAACTGGCAGCCTGCAGCAGGAGGAAATGATCGTAGGGATTGACCTTGGCACTACCAATAGCCTGGTAGCCATTATCCATCCCGGCAACCGGCAACCGGTTGTGCTCAAAGAACACGATGGGAATGCCCTGGTGCCTTCAGTGATCCATTTTGGCGATGCCGGCACTGTTTCTGTTGGCGATGAAGCCAAAAAATTCCTGGTAACCGAACCGCAGAACAGCATTTTTTCTGTAAAAAGACTGATGGGTAAATCGTATGATGATGTGAGGGAATACGCTTCGTTCTTTACTTATAAAATAATAGATGATGACAGCGGGAGACTGGTCAAAGTGCAGGTAGGCGATACCTTTTATTCGCCTATTGAACTATCGTCTTTCATTTTGAAAGAGCTGAAAACAAGGGCTGAACATATTTTGAAGACGCCGGTGAGCAAAGCCGTGATTACCGTGCCAGCCTATTTCAATGATGCACAGCGCCAGGCTACACGGGACGCCGGCAAGCTGGCAGGTCTTGATGTATTGCGGATCGTGAATGAACCCACAGCGGCCAGTCTTGCTTACGGTCTTGGATTAAACAAAGAGGAGACAAAAACGATCGCGGTATACGATCTCGGCGGAGGAACATTCGATATTTCAATTCTTCGTATCACCTGCGGGATCTTTGAAGTGCTTTCCACCAATGGCGACACCTATCTTGGCGGTGATGATCTTGACCGGGCAATTGCGCAGTACTGGATGGATCAGTTTTCAATCGCCGGTAGTGAGTGGACAGGGAGCAAGAACACAATTCAGGAGCTAAGACTGCTGGCTGAA
>CAYSIU010000559.1:0-2016 GCA_964431095.1 uncultured Chitinophaga sp.
TTTCCTGTCTGCTTTTATAAACCGTTTTCCCGCACCCATATAGAGCTCGTCACCGATTGCTTTTAAGTCGTTCACTCCTTTGACGCTATCCAGGTAAAGCGTGGGTTTATCATTCTCTATCCTCCAGATCCTGGATTTCCTGGAATCGGAGACATACACAATCCCTTTTCCGTCCACGGTAATATCATTCAGCCCATTGGCGCCTTCGATGGGTATCTTCTTTTCGATCTTCCTGTTTTTTACATCCACCACTACCACTTCACTGATATCAGCTGCATAGATCCTGTTCGCAAACATGCCCAGCCCCTTGGGTGCATTCAGGCCGCTGATCCAGGTGGAATCATATTTCTTCCCATCCACGCTCAATATTCCGATGCCGCCCTTTCCATCTGCATCCCATCCGCCACCATCGATCAGGGAAACATAGAGAATGCCCTTTGAAAAATCGGGCAGTACCGATTCAGGAACGGCCACCACGGTATCGGTTTCCCAGCGTTTTTCTAATTGATGTGTCTGCGCCCTGGCTACTCCCGCGGTAAAGAGTAGAAAGCAGATAAAGGCCTTTTTCATACCGGTAATTGAGATCCTTAAAAGTCAAAGAAACGTTTTAGGAAGGAAAAACAATACACGGAAGTTGCCGATCATTCAGTTATCTTACCCGCTCAGTTTGCCATGAATTCCTTTTGATAGATAAGCGGACTTTTCCCGGTGATCAGCTTGAAATATTTATGGAAGGAAGTAAAATTATTGAAGCCGCTTTCGTAACAAAGTTGTTTGATGCTCAACCCGCTTTCGATAAGCAGTTTGCAGGCATGACCCACACGTATTTCGATCAGGAACTGTGAGTAGGTTTTCCGGGTCCGGGATTTAAAATAACGACAGAATGAATTCGGGCTGATATTGGCCACCGACGCGATCTCGTCGAGCTGAATCGGTCTTTTAAAGTTCTTGAGTGTAAAATCGTAAATATCATTGATCCGGTCGTTTTCCGTTTCATGGAAGTCGTGCTTAAAACCAATGGATGCGAGTGTTTCGGGTTGTTTGCTTCCGGCAATCGTCAATAAGGCTTCCATCAGTAAAATGATCCGTTGGGGACCTGCTGCAGTGAGCAGTTCTTCCAGTAAGTTCGCCACAGCCACCCTTGCTTTGCCTGTAACCTGCAGTCCCCTTTTTGCTTTTTCAAGAGCGCCTTTGATATTGGTATTCTCGGGAAGATCGAGGAAATTGTTACCCCAGAAATCCTCGCAGAAATGCGCCACCCTCACATCAGCAGTGACCCTGGGGTTCTCCCCGAAAAAACTGTCATCAAATCTCCAGTAATGGGGCAGGTTGGAACCCACGAGCACCACATCCCCATGCTTGAATCTTTTAATATTATCCCCAATGAACTGGGTGCCCTCCCCTTTTTTGAAATGGATCAATTCTACTTCCTTATGGTAATGCCAGCGATTATTGACATGGGGAACAAGATCCTGCCGGATACTAAATGAATGTCCCGGTCCCTTCAATACTTTCAATAACTGGGGTCTCATTCAGCTTAATTGGCTTAAAATTGCAGATTTCAATCGTCAGAAGGCTAATATAGCTTATTTATTTATGGGTCAGAAAAAATTCGCAAAAAATTTCGCCGAGAAAACGGGCTAAAAGAGGGTCGCTTCCATGCTAAGATTGTTGAATGGTTAGGCAATCTTCAATAGCCGTGGCAGCCCCTTTCACTTTTTATTTGTTATTGGATTGACTCTCAACGACTCGTCTGTTTCAACTGCTGAACCATATGTTGCATGAATAATAAGCCAAACTATTGGGTTCCGATCATATTGGTCACCTCCCTGTTTTTCCTCTGGGGTCTTGCTTACGGATTACTGGATGTGCTGAATAAGCATTTCCAGGTTGCTATGAATATCACCAAGCAAAGGTCCACCTTATTACAGGTAGCTTATTTCGGCGCTTATTTTCTGGTAGCTGTTCCGGCAGGCGCTTTTATGAGTAAAGCCGGTTATCGCAAGGGGATCATTC
>CAYSIU010000560.1:0-2007 GCA_964431095.1 uncultured Chitinophaga sp.
AGGAAAGAAAATACCGGTGTACGCCGGAATGATAAAAAACTGATAGATTTCCGCGATGCAAAGCCTGCTACTTCATCACCCACATTGCTTGGTATCACCAAGGCATCGCTGGGTGTGCAAAGCTGGATCTCGGCCGCTTCATTCCAGGAGACCACGAAAGTATTATCCTCTGCAGCCATCAACGGTAAAACCGATGAGATGCTGGGGTTGAAGGAAAATGTGATCACCGGTCACCCGATACCTGCCGGAACCGGGTTGCGGGAATTTGAGAGTATCATCGTGGGCAGCAAAGAAGAATACGAATTGTTGCAAACGACCCGCGAGGCCATGACATTTGACGAGGAAGAATGATTCAGGCAGGAATGGATGCGAATAATGTATAAAATTATCCTGAGGAACAGTAACACTGTTCCTTTTATTTTTTACAATCAGCAGAAAGTAATAACAGGCCTGTTAACGCTTTCATAAAGTGAACCGAATGACTATATTTGCCTCCCTGTTCATGCTTACTTTGCAAAAAAGAACTGAATGAAGAAAAACGGACTGTTGATATGGAACGTCCTGCTCACCCTGGTCACCGGTTATCTTCTGATCCTGCATTTCAGTTCGCCAGGAAAAAAAAATAATAATACCCAAATTGCAGATAAGGGGAATAAAACTGCGGACAAGCCTTTTCTGATTGCCTACTTTGAAATGGACTCCGTGGCCGCCAATTTTGAAATGGTAAAAGCGGTAAAGGCGGAACTCAATAAAAAGGAAGATGAGAACAACCAGGTACTGGACAAGCTCGCGAAACAATTTCAGCAAACCTATAAATATTACCAGGACCGTGCAAAAGCGGGTACCCTTACACAGGCACAGTCCGACTCCGCTAACGAAGAAATAAAGCGGCTGGACAATGAACTGAAAATGCGAAAACAGCAACTGGACCAGGAGTATAACGATTTTATGGCGCGCCGGCAGAATGATATCAAAATCAGGATCGAAACTTTCCTGAAGGATTATAATAAAGACAAAAGATTTTCCTACATTATCTCTTATGAACAGGGATTATTTTATTATCGTGACAGCTCCTACAATATCACCAATGATGTGATCAATGGTTTAAATGAAGCGTATAAAAAAGCCGCAAAGGACTAACCCTGTACCAATTGAATAGAAACACCTTCCGTTTGCCGGAGGGTGTTTTATTTTGCCGGCAGCATGAAATCCAATGAATTACTTATCTTGAAACCTGGCCGGGTCATTTCTCCGGTAATCACTTAAATCACTTGCTATGGCCGAACAACAAAACGGTTTTAAACCCGCGCTGGGCTTACTGGATAGCACCATGATCGTAGCCGGTTCCATGATCGGATCGGGTATTTTTATTGTCAGCGCTGATATTACCCGGCACGTGGGTAGCGCCGGGTGGTTGGTGGCCGTATGGGTCATCACGGGGTTCATGACCATCACGGCAGCGGTAAGTTATGGGGAATTGAGCGGTATGTTTCCCAAAGCCGGCGGTCAATATGTTTACCTGAAAGAAGCGTATAATCCCCTGATAGGATTTTTATACGGCTGGAGTTTTTTTGCGGTCATTCAAACAGCGACGATCGCGGCGGTGGGTGTGGCTTTCAGCCGTTTTACCGCTTACCTCCTCCCGGGTGTTGGAGAGAACATTATTGTAGCGGACCTGGGTTTTATGAAAATATCGGCCGCCCAATGCCTGGCCATCGCCCTGATCATTTTCCTTACCTACACCAATACCAGGGGTATCAGGGGAGGGAAGATCATTCAAACCACATTCACATCGGCCAAATTGCCATGGCGACGGAAGCGGACATCGAATTTCTTGTGAACAATGTTTTCAATTACCCCACCCTTGCCGAAGCGTACAAAGTTGCGGCTTATAATGCTTACAATCAACTGAGATAGATGAGTTCTGAACCAAATTGTGACGTGGGTGGATAACCCACTACGCACCCTTGATCCGATCCGAATGAGCTGGGGGCATCCCTTGATGGA
>CAYSIU010000561.1:0-2004 GCA_964431095.1 uncultured Chitinophaga sp.
AGATATGCTCGTTGATGGCAGCAATAGATTTATCATACGCCTCCTTATTGAGCTTGCCTAAAAAGCCAGGCACCGGTATCATCCTGTCGGAGATTTCGAGCGGCATAAAACGGCCTATATCGTTTGCGTATATTTTCATGATCCCGACAGCGATCGGTTCGAAAATGATATAATAAAATACAAAAATGCCAAGGGCGAGAAAGGCCTTGCGAACGAGAAACCCCACCAAAAATGCGATCGACAACTGGGCAAAGGTTTGCAGGGCAAATAAGCCAATATAATACGATTGCCCCCAGGTATGCCAGATGAGTCGTTCCTGGTTGGCATAGCCGGTAACAAGACATACGGCAAAATAAAGCATTGTAACGATTAAGGAAATGATCAGGACATCTGCAAGTTTGCTGCTGATGAACTGGCTGCGGCTCCATCCATCGATGATATTCTGCCGGTGGGTTTTGAAACTGTACTCATTGGTGATGAACATGATTACCACCACGGCAGGAATAAAAACAAACCAGGAGGAAAAATACGCTACCGTGTGCCATACTTCGGGGAAGGTAAATGGATTCCCGATCGCCAGTTTTGCCAGCCGGCTTGCCTGGGATGGCTGGTTGGTCAGGTGGTCGTACACCATGTAAAAAATATAATTGATACCGGGGTAGGAGAGCGCCGTAATGCCCATGATCCACCAAAAGGCATTGTATTTTTTCATCTTCAGCCACTCTATCCGCATTAGTGCCAGCATACGGTCAATTATTGGTCAGTTCAAAGAATCTTGTTTCCAGTTTTTTCTTTCTCATGATCAATTGCGTCAGCACGATACCATTGTCAAAACAGAAACGGTTTATTTCGTCGAGCCTGGCGGTACCTTTCGGAAAAACAATTTGCACTGTCTTTGCTCTTTCATCTTTTGCCAGCGGCTTGTTAAATTGTTTAAGTAATGTTACCAGGGCATCCAGGTCAGCCGCACTGAGTTCTACCACATCTTCGTCCATCATGATCTGCTCCACATCCCCGGTGGTAACCAGATTGCCATTCTTCAATATGGCGGCATGCGTGCAAACTTTTTCCACTTCATCTAGCAGGTGGCTGGCCATGATCACCGTATGCCCCTTTTCCCTCAGTTCAATAATCAGTGATCTTATTTCAGCGATCCCTACCGGGTCCAGGCCATTGGTGGGTTCATCCAGCACCAGTACTTCCGGATCTCCGAGCAATACCGCGGCAATGGCTAAGCGCAGTTTCATTCCCAGACTGTAAGATTTGTAAGCCGCCCATCGCCGGTCGAACAGATTTACTTTTTTCAATACTTTATCAATATCCTTCCGGATGCCCCTGCCACTGATGGCCTGCGTGATCCTCAAATTGTCGGTACCAGACAGGTAACTGTAGAAATTGGGGGTTTCGATCAGGGACCCGATCTTTTTTCTTTGCTCCGGCGATCCACCCGGCCGGCCAAACCATGAAAACTCACCCTGGTTGGCTTTCAATACATCCATGATTACTCCCAGTAGCGTGGTTTTGCCACTGCCATTCGGTCCCAGGATACCAAAAACACTTCCCTGCGGCACTTCAAATGAAACCCCATTCAGTGCGCGGACTGTAGTATAGGATTTCGACAGATTGTTAACGGAGAGCACAACACTCATAGCATCGTTTCAATTAGGCGCTGAAGATAGAAGTTTATTGCATACATTGGTAAACAACAACAGCCCTCCTGTATTATTTAACGCTATCTTCAATCTGCAATGGCAACGGTGCTTATAACGGGTGGAACAGGGCTGATCGGTACAGCGCTCGCAAAGTCCCTCATCGAAAAAAAATATACCGTCATCATTCTTACAAGAGGTGCCCGGAAGCAAATGACCTCTGTTCCTCCGATCCACTATGCATCCTGGAGCATCACTGAACAGAAAATAGATAAAGAGGCATTGGCAAAAGCAGATTTTATCATTCATCTTACCGGAGCAGGGCTGGCAGATCGAAGATGGACAAAAAGAAGAA
>CAYSIU010000562.1:0-1990 GCA_964431095.1 uncultured Chitinophaga sp.
CCACCCCCCGTCCTGCACCGGGTTCCGGAAAAGATTGGCAGCTTTAAAATAAGTTTCAATATTTTCCCCAAAACCGGCGTTGTTGTTATTTTTCTCTTTGTATTCTTCCAGTGCATTCATTTCTGCGGGTAATCCTTTTCCGCAAATGATGATCTTGTACCGGAAAGAAGGTTGGTCAAGTAAAAAAGGATTGATTTTTTCCAGGATGATCTTCAGTGCATCGATGTTAGGCCTGTAATTCAGCAAACCGTTAAAGAAAAGGATCTTTTCGGCGGGATCAATACCATATTTGCCGGCAACCAGTTCTCTGCAGGAAGATCGATCACCCGGGTAGGCATTTATTTCGATCCCAAAAGGGAGATCAAAACATTTTTCTTTCCCGATTTTCCATTCCCCCATGGCATATGCTTTGTCTTCCGCCGTGATGAACAAAATGGCATCGGCTTTTTTTAAAGCCCTTTTCTCATACGATCGTAAAAAGGGCCACCACCAGCGGCCGGTGCTTTTGAAACGCTGGTATTCGATGTTGTGCGTATGGATGATCGTCCTGACACCTGTTCTTTTCCTGACACGAAAAGCCAGCCAGGCATAATAGGGATGCTCCCAGATAATGGTATCAAAGTCTTCTTCCCTGACAAGGGTACTGATCTTTTTTACCAGCCCCAGGTCATAGTATCTCGAAAACGATCGCTTCAGTAAGGCGATCGTTTTATAATTTTTTGCCAGCGACAGGTCATTTTCACGAACACTGGCCACCGTGAGATCCATCTCTTTGCCGAGATAATGAAAAAAAAGGGCAATGAATTTCTGTCCCCCTGAATAATAAGGCAGGTAAGGGTAGGGGGCTATGGCCAGGATCTTATTCATGACCTTTTCAGGTTGCTTTTTGGGCTTCCCGCCATGCCATATAAAGCCCGCCTACGAAGATCACGAGGATCAATATGGAGGCAATGAACATAATGGATTTTCCTTTTTTTACCGAATCCGGTTCAAAAACGAATTCCACATTATGTTGGCCGGTCGGCAAAGAAATGCCGCGCAGGATATAATTGACATTACAATAAGCGGTTTTCTTCCCATCCACATACGCGTTCCAACCCAGGGGGTAATAAATTTCGCTGAATACGGCAAACTGGGGACCATTACATTTTGCCTCATAGCCGATCTTGTCATTATCAAAATTTACTAACCGGATGGAGGAAGTAGAGTCCCACTGCGGTTGTACTATATCCTTACTGAATGATCTTTCCACGATTGCCGTGTCTTTGAGGTTGACTTTCCCGATTGCCTGGATAGCGGCTACACGATTATCGACCAATTGCACGTTCCTGACCAGCCAACAGGGACCAAAAGCATTGGGGTTTTCCACGGCTGATACCTGCCCCGATTGCTGGTCCTGCTGAATAGTGTATTTGGTGTTCAGTATATTCAAAACCCCGCGGTTCAGATTGCCTGACAAATAACGTTCAATGATATCCTGGTAGATCCGCAACTTGGCGGGATGGTACCCCCCGATCGATTTATGGAAATAAGAAGTGCGGGATTCTGTATAGGGGTTTCCCACGGTACTGAATACCCTGAAATCAGGATCCTTGTCCTGTAGGATACGGGTATCGGCGGCATTCGGAACAAACTCGGTACTGGCGGTATCCGAAGGAACATAATTGTCATCATTAAGGTATTCTTTACCGATCAAAAACAGGTCAGCAGTGCCTGCTACTAAAAGAACCAGTGCAATTATGATGGGTTTTACCAGGTTTCGCAGGTACAGGTACAGCATACCCAGCAACAAAGCGGCAAACCCGAGCGTCCTCAGTAATTGCCCGCTGAACATGGCTTTACGGTCCGCTTTCATGCCCGAAATAATCAACCGGCCCATTTCATTTGAACCACTTTTAACGGTATAGGCAGCGATGATCTCCTTATCGATGGATGAACAGTAATCCATCCCGATATAAAGGAGGATCGACAATAAAAATAAAACACAAAC
>CAYSIU010000563.1:0-1979 GCA_964431095.1 uncultured Chitinophaga sp.
TTCTCCGGGTGGAGGGACCGGGACCGGCGATATGAATTCACGCAATTTTAGTGCGGGAAGACTATCCCGTGGTTACGGAAGAAACCCCGGCAGCGGCAGTACAAATAATGGCGCAGACAATACATCCAGCCAGGGCAATTTTGAAAACATGATGAAGGAACAAAGTATCTGGACCAAATACACATTTATTCTTCCAACCGCATCTAAGGGGTTTTAAAAAGGCATTACATAAATAGATAAGAGATAGAAAGAATAAGTCTCACGAATTGGATCATCCTTCTTTCTTGATTCTTACACCCTGTCCTTTCCTGTACCTTGTACCTTTTATCTTCCTCTTTACCTTTGCCATACAAGAAAATAACTATGGACTTCCTGAAAACATTAAAGATCGAACCCATCAATAAAGGAGTTAGCACGGGCACGGAATGGATACATTCTGCCGGGGAAACCATTGACTCTGTTTCACCGGTGGACGGGAAAAAGATCGGGTCGGTAATCGCAACGGATAAAAAAAGCTATGAAGAAGTTGTCAGGAAAGCAGAAGAAGCTTTCAATACCTGGCGGCTTATACCTGCTCCCCGCAGGGGCGAGATCGTAAGACAGATCGGTGACGCATTACGGCAATATAAAGACGCCCTGGGTAAACTGGTTTCTTATGAAATGGGTAAGAGTCTCCAGGAAGGAAAAGGAGAAGTGCAGGAAATGATCGATATCTGCGATTTTGCCGTTGGTCTCTCCCGGCAATTGCATGGACTAACCATGCACAGTGAACGTCCGGGTCACCGGATGTATGAACAATACCACCCGCTGGGAATTGTGGGCATCATCTCTGCATTCAATTTCCCGGTGGCGGTCTGGAGCTGGAACAGTATGCTGTCGTGGGTTTGCGGGGATGTGTGTGTATGGAAGCCTTCGGAAAAAACTCCTCTATGTGCTGTTGCCTGCCAGCATATCATTGCCGATGTTTTTATAAAAAATAATGTACCCGAAGGAGTTTGCGGGTTAGTGACCGGTGGCCGTGAAGTAGGTGAATGGATGGCTGCCGATCACAGGATTCCACTGATTTCTGCGACCGGTTCCACACGGATGGGCAAAGCAATCGGAGCCACGGTAGGCGCCAGGCTGGGTAAAACGCTGCTGGAATTAGGAGGCAACAACGCCATTATCATTTCAAAAGAAGCGGATCTTGACATGGCAGTCCTGGGTTCGCTCTTCGGAGCTGTCGGTACAGCAGGACAACGTTGCACCAGCACCCGCAGATTGATCATACAGGAAGAAGTATATGATGCCATAAAAGCAAAGCTGCTGTCCGCCTATCAACACTTGCGCGTCGGCGACCCTTTGAATGAAAAGAATCATGTGGGTCCATTAATCGATAAAAGTGCAGTGAAAATGTACCTTGATGCTATCGAACAATGCAAAACCGAGGGAGGACATTTTATTGTGGAAGGTGGCGTGCTTTCCGGGCAGGGATATGAAAGCGGCTGTTATGTAAAGCCCTGCATTGCTGAAACCCAGCCGGGTTACCGTGTCCTGCAGCAAGAGACCTTTGGGCCTGTATTATATATAATGAAGTACAGAACAGTGGAAGAAGCCATTGCTATCCAGAACGGCGTGCCGCAGGGATTATCTTCTTCCATCATGACGCTGAATATGAGAGAGGCTGAGCAATTTCTTTCCCATGCAGGAAGTGATTGTGGTATTGCCAATGTGAACATCGGGACTTCCGGGGCCGAGATCGGTGGAGCATTTGGAGGCGAAAAAGAAACCGGGGGCGGTCGTGAAAGCGGAAGTGATGCCTGGAAGGCCTATATGCGACGCCAGACCAATACCATTAATTACAGCAACTCATTGCCGCTTTCCCAGGGAATCCGGTTTGGTGTGTAACCGGCTTACGGTTAACGTCCAACCTCTTAAATCCTTCTACCTCACTGACCAACCTCCTGAATGTACCCTCCGTCAATAACAACTCAAAAGAC
>CAYSIU010000564.1:0-1961 GCA_964431095.1 uncultured Chitinophaga sp.
AAATATGAATTTATCGAACATAAGGAAAAATATTGCGTTATTGCGCTGCAGTGGGAAAAGCTTTCCATCCCCTTTCGCGTGGATGTAGATGTCGACAATATAGTAATTGCCAGGTTAAGAGAGCAGGTAACCAGTCAAAAGGGATTCAACGCGTTGAATATGCTGGCTGCGGCACAATATTGCCTGAATAAAAATATCAACCTGGAAGAAGCGTTGACATGGAGTCAACGCGCAGCGGGACTGAAAAGCTTTAATACCCTGAACAACCTGGGAACTGCTTATACAAAACTGAACCGGACAAAAGAAGCGGATTCTGTAATGACGGAAGCTCTATTGTATGCAAACCCGAACCAATATATGGGCTATGGGCGATCCCTGCTGGCCGCAAAGCGGGTGGATAGGGCGATGGAGGTGTTCAATACCAACCTGAAAAAGAACGGGGATGTTTATGCTGTAAACGCCGGATTTATGTATGCCTACTCGGCCAAGGGTGATTTTAAAAAAGCGCTTGAGTACGCGGAAAAAGCACTCACACAGGCTCCTAACGATGCCACTAAAAGCACTATCAATGGAAATATTGCGAAATTGAAAGAGGGCAAAGACATCAATCAGTAAAATGTAAATTCAATAGTCATGAATAATGCGATCAGTTGGTTTGAGATACCCTCCACGGACCTGGCCCGCGCCACTCAATTTTATGAAACGATTTTTAATGTAAAACTTGCACCACTTGATCTGCCCAATATTAAAATGAGGATGTTCCCGCTGGATGATATGCAGACCGGCGTGGGTGGCGCGGTAGTCAATAGCGAGGGGTTTCATAAACCCTCGGCCACCGACGGTCCGTTGATTTACTTAAATGCCAACCCTGATGTGCAGAATGTATTGGACAGGGTAGAAGCGGCAGGAGGAAAAATTATGGTGCCCAAAACAATGATCAGTCCTGAATACGGCTACATGGCGGTCATTATCGATACGGAAGGAAACCGGATCGGGTTACATTCGGTTCCGGTAAAATAAAGAATATGAAAAAGATCTTTTTTTCTCTTGTTGTTCTTTTGAGTATCACTGCTTTTACTGTGGCAGGAAAACTTTATGCAGACAAAATGGAGTCGTTCAGATGGCTGATCGGCTCATGGACCATGCAAACAAGTAAAGGATCCATTATGGAAACCTGGGTCCCTATGAATGACAGCAGCTTTGCCGGCGAGAGTGTGTTAATAAAGTATACCTCTGAACTTGTGCCATTGGAGAAAATCCAGCTGGTTTGCAGCAACAACGAATACTATTATATCCCTGTTGCGCAAGGCCAGAACAACGATCAGCCAGTGCGGTTCAGGATCACCTCACACAATTTAAAGGGGTTTACAGCAGAGAACCCGGATCATGATTTCCCCAGGCGGATCACCTATTCCCTCATCAACAAAGACTCCATTCATGCCCGGATAGACGGGGGGCCTTCTTTACCGGACAAAAAATCTGATTATTATTATAAAAGGTATAAAAAGTGAGACAAGAAACAGTGGCGGGAACTTTTTATTATTCTTATTAAAGAAAAAGAGCAGCTTATGGCATTCAATGAAAAACTGGCAGACCGGGTAAGAGAGATTATTGCTATTACACATAAAAAAACAGAGGAGAAAAAAATGTTCGGCGGCCTTTGTTTTATGGTCAATGATAAAATGTGCATAGGGGTGGAGAAAGACCGCCTGATGGTAAGGCTTGATCCGGAAAAATATGATGAGGTGCTGGAAAAAGAAGGCTGCCGGCCCATGGATTTTTCGGGAAAGCCGATGAAAGGATTTGTGTTTGTTGACGAAGACGTGCTTCGGACCAAAAAACAACTGGATTATTGGGTGCAGCTTGCCCTGGAATTTAATAAACTTGCCAGGCCATCCAAAAAGAAAAGATGACGCTCGAGGCCATACAAAATATCTGTCATAAGCTCGAGGGGGTGACAG
>CAYSIU010000565.1:0-1950 GCA_964431095.1 uncultured Chitinophaga sp.
ATCGGCGACCGGTTCTCGAAACGGCAGCTCGTGGCGATGAGCCTGTTCCTGTGGAGCGGGGTCACGGCACTCACCGGCGCCGCGCATTCCGCCGGCATGATTCTCACGTGCCGCGCGCTGACCGGAGTGACAGAGTCTCTATTCGTGCCCGCCGCGGTGGCGCTGCTGGCGAACGCCCACCGTCCCGAAAACCGCTCGCGCGCTTTTGCCCTATACGGCACCGGGAAACATATCCTCGGTATTAAATCACTGGCAAAAAAATGAAAAATACCTGGATCATTGGGATGAAACAGGATTTACTGAGTTTGCACAAACATTAGTCAAACTGGGCGCATTGGCTTCGCCGGAAGAATATTTGAAAACACTGCCCAAAGGGGGCCTCTACCTGCATTTCCTTCCGTTTATGCAGGGGATGCTGTATGTAGGTAATACCACTCAATTAAGAAAAGAAGAAACAGAGTTGATACAACATGTAGCGGATGCCTTTTCTACTGCCTATGCCCGGTACGAAGATTTCAATAAACTGGAAGCGGCCAAAAAACAGGTGGATAGTACCCTGGATGAATTGCAGGCTACACAAAAACAATTGATACAATCAGAAAAAATGGCCTCATTGGGAGAACTTACCGCAGGCATTGCTCATGAAATACAAAACCCGCTCAATTTTGTCAACAATTTTTCCGATGTCAGCAATGAATTGCTGGAAGAGATGAAAACTGAATTGGAAAAAGGGAATCCTACGGAAGCAATCGCTATTGCGGAGGATGTAAAACAAAACCTGGAGAAGATACTTTTTCATGGTAAGCGGGCGGATGGCATTGTAAAAAGCATGTTGCAACATTCAAGAACGAGTTCCGGGAAAAAAGAACCCACAGACATCAATGCCCTGGCCGATGAATACCTGAGATTGTCCTATCATGGATTAAGAGCTAAAGACAAATCCTTCAGTGCAAAATTTGAAACTGATTTGGACGATAGTATCGGGAAAGTAAATATCATCGGCCAGGAAATCGGTCGTGTATTGTTAAACCTGATCAATAACGCATTTTATGCAGTAAGCGAAAAGCGAGCAGCGAGCGGCGACGCCCGCCCGGATGACCCGGTCGGACGGGGATATGAACCTACTGTTATCGTTTCCACAAATAAATTGCAGGATAAGGTTGAGATTAAGGTTAAGGACAATGGCAATGGCATACCGAAAAAAATATTGGATAAAATATTTCAGCCTTTTTTCACCACCAAACCAACCGGTGAAGGAACTGGATTGGGGCTGAGTTTGAGTTATGATATCATTACAAAGGGGCATGGAGGAGAGATCAAAGTAAACACTAAAGAAAATGAGGGAACAGAATTTACGATTATCCTGCCTGTGTAGGCATAGTGGTGTCCCTCCCGATAGCTATCGGGATGAAAGTCGAAACGCAGGAAGGGATTGGTTCAGAATTTATTATATCCTTACCCGGTTAACTTTGGAAGAATATTAAAAAAATCATACTTTACTTGGCTGTAACCGGCTAACGCATGAGAAAGATTGCGACACTTCTTTTTGCTTCCATTTTTTTATGGTTTTATTCATCCTACGGGCAATCGCTGGCAGCAGATAGTATAAAAAAACTGCTGGAGGCGAATCCCAAAGAGGATACAACCCGTGTCAATTTGCTGAACGGTTTTTCGGCCGAGATCCGCCGGACTGACAGGAACCAGGCGGACTCTCTTGCAGACCAGGCACTGGCATTTGCACAGCAGTTAAAATACCCCAAAGGGGAAGGTAATGCCCTGGTTAATAAAGGTGTAGTTTATTATCTCAAAATTGATTACAAAAATGCTTTATCCACTTTTGAAAAGGCAAGGCAGATCTTTGAAAAGATAGGGGATAACAGCGGGATGGCGAACATGCTGTACCGAAGGGGAAGGGTTTACCTGGATGATGGAAAATACGCCCAGGCCCTG
>CAYSIU010000566.1:0-1942 GCA_964431095.1 uncultured Chitinophaga sp.
TTTCAACTCTTGCACCATGGGAAATATAACCAAAAAGCTGCCCGGTTTTTACCAGGTAATTTATCTTTACCAATAGTTTAGTTAATCCTACATACCAGAAATAATAGTCTTTCCCGTTCATTTTAGCATAGAGCACTACCCCGTTTTTGGATTCGTCGGTATATTCAGTATTTGTGACCCTCCCGGTAACCACCGCTTTCACCGCTGTGTCGGGTACACTGACGAACACCACGCAGAGGTCGGTTATATCAAATTTCATCACGTTTTTGGGTGGGGGCACCACGGTCGCTTCATTGAGCGGGCATTGCAGGTGTATACTGTCTTTTTGGGCAAGTAGCGAACCGGGAAAGGATAGGATCCCCACGAGAACTGCGGTCTTTACCAGAGATTTCATAGAGGTTTAGTTTATTCGATTTCACATATAAGACGACTCAACTAATCATTCAGTTCCTGTTCAGGCTCAGTTTTTTTACCATCTCTGCACCCACGGTTTCGGCCGAAATGCCATAGCCATTCACCAACACACCTTTTTTCCCATCCCTTGATTCGATTGCATATACCACGGCTTCATCCGAAGGATCGCTGTCACCCTCAAAGCGGTGAAATTCCACGATCTCAAAATTGCTTACATTAAATTTTTCACCATCACAGATCAGGCAGTTTTCTTCGAGGTTGAAATCCAGGGTAAAGCCCCGTTTTTTTAGCCCGTTGACTGCCTCTGATACCGTTTCATAAACGTACATACGCCTCTTTTCATTGCAAAGGTATTTAATTGGCTCTGAAAGAGAATGTTATTACCTTTGCGGCCGAAAAACAAAGATCAACATGACAGCCGTAACAAAATCCATTGATTTCAGCCTTCCGTACAAAGTGGCGGATATTTCCCTGGCGGAATGGGGACGCAAAGAAATAACATTGGCCGAGGCCGAGATGCCGTGCCTGATGAGCATTCGCAAGGAATTCGGTCCAAACAAACCCCTGAAAGGAGCACGGATCGCCGGCTGCCTGCACATGACGATCCAGACGGCCGTGCTGATCGAAACGCTCCGGGAATTGGGCGCCGAAGTAAAATGGAGTTCCTGCAATATTTTTTCAACCCAGGATCATGCCGCTGCCGCGATCGCTGCCGCAGGTGTCGGTGTTTTTGCGTGGAAAGGCCAGACCATTGAAGAAGCCGACTGGTGCATTGAACAAACCCTTTTCTTTGGCAACGCCGATCGCCCGCTGAATATGATACTGGATGACGGTGGCGACCTGACCAATATGGTGCTGGATAAATACCCGGAACTGCTGCAGCACTTAAAAGGAATCACGGAAGAAACCACCACCGGTGTCCATCGCCTTTATGAACGAACGGCGAAGGGAAGTCTGCCGGTTCCGGCGATCAACGTAAATGATTCGGTCACCAAGTCAAAGTTTGATAATAAATATGGTTGCAAAGAATCTTTAGTGGATGCGATACGTCGGGCTACCGATGTAATGATGGCAGGCAAAGTGGCCGTGGTAGGTGGTTATGGCGACGTGGGCAAGGGATCCGCTGCTTCCTTACGAGGAGCCGGCTGCCGGGTGATCGTTACGGAAATTGATCCCATCTGCGCCCTGCAGGCCGCCATGGACGGATTTGAAGTGAAGAAAATGATCGATGCCGTAAAATTGGCGGATATCGTGGTTACGGCCAGCGGTTGCCGCGATCTTATCACGGAAAAGCATTTCCGGCTGATGAAAGACAAGACCATTGTTTGCAATATTGGTCACTTTGATATCGAAATCGATGTGGCATGGCTCAATAACAATTTTGGGCACACAAAAGATACGATCAAACCCCAGGTGGATCTTTACCATATTGACGGGAAAGACATCATTTTACTTGCCGAAGGCCGCCTGGTGAACCTCGGCTGCGCCACGGGCCATCCTTCCTTTGTTATGAGCAATTCATTCTCCA
>CAYSIU010000567.1:0-1933 GCA_964431095.1 uncultured Chitinophaga sp.
GCTGCCTTCCGGCCCTGGGAGGGTTCAGCAGGAGCTGGTCGTGTAAGACCTGCCGCTGCAAAGATATGATATAAGAGACAAGGCACAAGGATCAGGAAAGGATACAAAAGCCAGGAATCAAAGTTCTCGCGGTAAAGAAATCTTTTGGCTTTTACCTTGTTGTTTAGGTCCAACTATCTTTGAAAAGCAGAATTGATCCGTGTATATCCTACCAGTTCATCCGCCCTGGCACCAAAAGGACGGAAATACACCAAAACCATATAACTATTCTCTGTGCCCCAGTAGTTCCCTTCTGTGTTTTCTACCGAAGCCGCCATATTTCTTTTATCCGTAAGTGTAACATAGGAGTAATTATAATAGCCCTGTTTCAGGTACAGTTCTTTTTCATAGGCCCCTTTCTCTTCATTGAAGACCATCCTGGACGATTCATTTTGTTCGTAATTGGTCAGTTCGCCGAATATATACACACTTTTTCCTTCGTACGCCTTATTCCCGGGAGGGACAAAGGTGAAATGCACCCAGGCATAATCGCTTTGCCAAAAAGGGTTATTATTATCCCGGTTTTCCACGGTATAGATCCCGTCCAGGTCGCGGTAATAGATATACAATTGCTGGCGGCGCTCCACATCAGGTATCACGTATACATCCACACGGCTTGAACTATCGCTGTCAACGATCCGTTGCACACGGTCGCTTCTCAATCGAAGACTGCGAAGGTCCAGCCATCGCCATTCTTTCCCCGCGGGGAAGGTGGTATTTTCTTCGTCGCTGTATTCGTAATAATTACCCCGAAAGATCGAGGGACGGTCGATGAATGAAGCCAACGACCATATATTGTTCTGCAGGATCACCACCTTCAGGTCCTGGGGTGAAAATGCATTCAGCTGGCCGGCTGATGTGCCGACCGACACCTGCAACCGCTGGTGGGTTTGAAAAAAATTCGCGTTGAAGGGCTGCGTGATCAGCGCTGAAACGGTAGCCCTTGTGTTTACTACGAGGAAGCGTTTTGTAAAGACCAGTTTGGATGTATCGTCATTCAAAAAAACCTTCAGCAAATAATTACCGGCCCGGGTCGGAGCTGAACTCCGTTCGGGGATGGTTGCCTGGTAATGCGTATAGCGGGTTCCCACGATGGAAGAGATCCTGTAAAAACTGATCCGGTTGGTTTGAAAACCCCTGATGTAATCAAAGGTCTGCAGATCGGCAGGCGCCCAATCGGCATTGCAAAGCTGGAAGCTGTAGTAATAATATTTGATATCTGCATCCATATCATCGAAATGCAGTTCCAGCTGGTCATTACCATTCAGCATCAGCACCGGGTAACTGTAAACATCACCCACCCGGTACAGTTTAACCGTGCGAATATTGGATTTATAAATATGATCGGGCAGCTGTGCCACTACCCCTGAACCATATAACAGTAACAAAAAAAGAGGGATCTTTTTCATTCATTCGGGCGCTGATGATCCTTTTACAATATTGGTTAAAATAAGGCAAAAAAGACGATAAATCTTTTCAGCAGCTTAATTTTGTCCGAAGGACCCAGGAAATAAAAGACAGTTAATTTAATTTGAAAGTTGCAGGCTTTATAGCAAACCGCATCGCGTTGAACCGTTCCGCCCGGCCCGGTGAACCCAGGTCCTTTTCCCGCTTCATTATCCGACTGTCCGTAGTAGCTACCATTATCAGCGTCATGGTGATGATCATTACCCTTTCGCTTGCCAATGGATTCAAGGAAACCGTGAGCCAGAAAGTGTTCAGCTTTATCGGGCATATCAGGGTGCAGGAAAAAGAGCCGGACAGGGTCATCATTTCGGAAGAAACCCCCATCATTAAAAATGATACGGTGGCCGAAAGTATACGGAAGAACCCGCAGGTGGAGAATATCCATGCTTTCTCTACCAAATACGCCATGCTGAAAACGAAAGAGAGT
>CAYSIU010000568.1:0-1930 GCA_964431095.1 uncultured Chitinophaga sp.
TTCGTCATTGAGTGATTTGATTTGTCCAGAAAGCGAGACCGCTCGCATCAGGTTCGCGATTAAGAAAATCTCGATAGTTCTGTGTCACAAAAACCTGAGAGTCGTCGATCGCGTTGGTAGTTAGGCTGCTGGTGTCACCGAACACGGTGAATCTGAAAGCAGGAGTGACCGCGACGCCTCCGGCCGCACTCCCATCGCGCACGAACCACCGACCGAAAAATGTTTGGCCGACCAGCGAAGAGTTCGCTGGGATAAGCAGACTGGCTGAGCCAAATCCCTGTCCCGCGCCGCTGCCTGACAACTGCACGCTCAGCCGAGCGAACGATGCCGTTGCCGGAATCGAAGGGCCCGTTCCCGGATCGTTGCTGTCTATTACCAGCACGGCCGACGCGCCACCGAGAGCGTTCGTAATACCAACAGTGAAACTTGAATTACCAACCAAAGGCGGCTCGACAGCGGTTGCCGCGGGAACCGCACCACCCGAACCCGGCGTTCCATTCCCAGTGATTTGAGGAACGCGATTTGATTCGCTATAGAGCGTGGGTCGATCGAAAGGAGCGCTGCCGCCGAGAACACGCGGATCAGTCAAAGCATTACGCAGGAACGCGACCAGATCAGATTGCTGTTGTGGTGAGAGTCCGAGCGGACGAATCAAATTATGATTAATGTTGGGCGCATCAAAATCACCACCGCGATTGTAAAAGGCGACGACATCTTCAAGCGCGGCGAACCGGCCGTTATGAAAATATGGGCCGCGCAAACCTACGTTCCGCAAACTGGGCGTGCGAAACTCTCCCATGTTGTTTGCGTTGCCGGTGACCTGGAACCGTCCGGTGTCTTCAGTCTGTGGGCGTACGCCGATGTTGTGAAACGCATTGTCGCTGAACAGACTGCCGGCGTGACAGACATTACAGCCACGACCATTAAAGAGCCCCTGGCCGCGAGTTTCTGCCGCGCCCAACGGCACGATTTGCTGCACACTCAAATCCCATGGAGTCCGATCCGAATAAAGAGTCCGTTCGAACGTCGCGATCGCTTCTGCGATTCGAACGGGCGTAATGTCAGTCGAACCGTAGGCTTCCTGAAACAGCTCCTGATAACTGCGTCCGCCAATCCAAACGCGCAGTCCGGAAGGCAATGAAGGCGACAGTGCGAGCGGCCTCGAGTTTGCAACCCGATGAGCGACATCAACCCAGGTGCGATTGGCATTGGCCATCTCGGCAGAACTCACGGGCGGCCCGAGCACCTGGCTCTCGAGGGCGGCACCATTAGCGAGCACTACCGCCCCACCGATGGGATCTGAAAATGTAGAGGTCGCCCGGCCATCCCAAAAACATGAATTTGAAAATCCCGCGTCGATGTATGAACGTGATTTGCTGCCGGTGACTTGTTCGTGAAAGCCGTAGGTTGGCGACAAACTATAGGTGCCGTCCGCGTTATTACTGATCACGCCCGGCGACGCGAACACATCGTCGGCAGTTCCGAAACTTCCATCAGCGCCGGGATTAGTCGAACGCGGATTCCCAACAATCGCGCGCGCATCAGAGCCTCCGTTTGCGGCGAAGTGACAAGTGCCACAAGCGACAGTCTGTGTCGACGAAAGTTGCTCATCCCAAAATAACGTCTTGCCGAGAAATGCTTTGGCTGCGGTCACCGCATTGCCCGGAGGCGCGAGCGGAGGATTAAGTGGTTGTGGTCCCGCGATGGTGCCATTGGCTCTGACGCCCGAGTCCGACGCGCTGAGGTTGCTCACGATACTTCCGTTCTCGGCGCGGACCCAATAGAAAAAGGTTTGCCCGGGTGCGGCCGTCGTATCAAAGAATGTTCCTTCCGCGGTCGTGCCAATCGCCGTCGCGCTCCCTGAGTCATTCGCCGTGTTGCGGAAGACGCGGTAGAGGTTGGCGCCAGCGATCGCGTTCCAACTAACTTC
>CAYSIU010000569.1:0-1928 GCA_964431095.1 uncultured Chitinophaga sp.
AAGAAAGACCCGCTGAATATAAATATTGCCGATGCAGAAGAACTAAAACAACTCCATATACTCACCGACCTGCAAATTGAAGGTCTTATTTCTTACCGTCACCTGATGGGACGATTGATCAGCATATATGAATTACAGGCGGTACCGGGATGGAATATTTCAACAATAAAAAAAATATCAGCTTTTATCAAAGTGGCCTCCCCCGTTTCTTTTGCTGATGCGTTGGGACAAAGATTCCGTCACGGTGAACATAGTTTCCTGCTGAGAACCTCGCAGGTATTGGAACGATCCTTTGGTTTTAACAGGTCCGAATCCGGGAATAAGTATTTGGGGAGTCCCCAACGAATATTGTTTCGTTACGGATACAATTATAAAAATGTACTACAATTCGGTTGGCTGGGCGATAAGGATGCCGGGGAACAATTTTTGAAAGGAGCGCAAAGCAAGGGGTTTGATTTTTACTCATTTCATTTTTTTGCAAGGAAGATCGGTATCATTCAGTCGCTGGCGATAGGCGATTTTACAGTGAATATGGGACAGGGGCTGATCGAATGGCAAAGCCTGGCATTTAAAAAAAGCGTGGAGGTAATGGCGGTAAAACGGCAATCCGCTTTGCTACGTCCTTACAGTTCCTCCGGTGAATTTAATTTTCATCGCGGGATAGGATTGACGATTAAAAAAGGAAAAATCGAATCCACCGCATTCCTATCGTTAAGAAAACTCAGCGCCAATTTTGTTGCAGACAGCCTGCAGCAGGAAACATTTATTTCCTCCTTTCTAACTTCCGGGTATCACCGTACTGTAAGTGAGATGGCTGATCGGAATAACCTTGCCCAGACAGCATTTGGTGGGACGCTGTTATACAGGGAAACACGATGGCATGCAGCGATCAACGGTATCTATTACCGGTTTTCATTGCCGGTACAAAAAAGGAACGAACCCTATAATCTTTATGCGATCAGCGGAAAAAAATGGTACAATATCAGCGTTGATTACAGTTATACTTATAAGAATATGCACCTCTTCGGCGAAGCGGCCGCCGATAAGAATTTGAATAAAGCATTTATCAACGGATTACTGGTAAGTGTGGATCCTAAAGTGGATCTGTCGCTGGTCCAAAGAACTATTCCCGCAATTTATCAAAGCATCGGTGGCGATGCATTCACTGAAAATATTTATCCCACGAATGAAACGGGTTTTTATGCCGGCATCACGATCCGTCCATCTGCTAACTGGCAACTGGATGCCTATGCCGATCTGTATAAATTTCCCTGGCTGAGGTACAGGGTGGATGCACCCAGTCATGGAACGGATTTTTTATTGCAGGCAACGTATACACCCAATAAACAGGTGGAGATCTATTCAAGGTTCAGGAATGAATCGAAACAAAGTAACCGGTCTACTGACCAGGCAAATCAGCCGGGTACCCACATTATGAACGACCTTGTTTTTTTACCCAGGCAGGATTGGCGGACCCAGGTGAGTTATATGATCAATAGAAGCATCACGCTTCGGAATCGCGTAGAACTGCTGTGGTATGACCATCGGGGGCCGAACAAAGAAAATGGCTTTCTGATATTCTCCGATCTGATTTACAAACCTTTGTTGAAACCTTATTCCGGGACGGTGAGATTAGAGTATTTTGAAACCGGAGGATACAATTCCCGGGTATATGCATACGAAAACGATGTACTCTACAGCTATTCCATCCCGGCTTCTTATAACAAAGGCTTCCGGTACTACTTCAATTTGAATTATGATCTGAATAAGAAGCTTTCAGTATGGCTTCGCTTGGCCCAAACCGTTAATCGCGATAAAATGCCCATCGGCTCCGGTCTTGATGAGGTCCCCGGAGGCCGGAAAACTGAGCTAAAACTGCAGCTCGGATGGACCCTTTAAGTCCCCCTCTCAAGGACTCAATTTTTTTT
>CAYSIU010000570.1:0-1908 GCA_964431095.1 uncultured Chitinophaga sp.
TTTGCCTTAAATAACCCCACCCTTGCCCCCTTTCCAAAGGGTAGGCGGGTATTTTTTATTGAATGATGAGTTTCTCGGTAAACCGCTTTCCGGTTCTTCTATTTGTAAGCACAAAGAGATAATTGCCGGCCGCCACCGTGGGGACATCGATATTCAGTAACCTCGCATCTGCATCGATCCAGATCTCTTTTTGCTGGATCAGTTGGCCGGAAAGATCCAGGAACTGGCAATTGTAATACCCTTCTTCCAACAGGTGAACGCCCACGGAAAGATTGGAGCCGGATAGCACAGGATTAGGATATACATAAAATTTATTCCGGTCGGGAGGAAGGGGGATATCCCGCTGTACAATGATATCATTTATAATTGCAGTGTCCGGAGGTGTCGTATCCCGGGCAGGATTGGCAACAGTGATCTCGCCCAGTAAAAAATGCTGGGAGGAACTTACTCCGCCTTCGGATATACTGTCATTTGCTTTCAATTTTATTTCTATAAATTCTGATGACAGATCTACAGTTATTTCTTTGTCTTCATACCCGCTTGAACTGACCAATAGTACCTGTTCGTCTTTCAGAAAGGAGGATTTCACGCTGAATTCCCCTTTTTCATTTGCGAATAATATATTCATCACTCCACCTGCTTTTATCATAGCGAAAGGAACAGGTTCTCCCTTCTCATTGGTCACTATGCCCTTAATTATTTTATCCACCTTATCCGGTTGTCTTACAATCGTGGTATCTCCTACGATCGCGATAGTTCCTGTGAGGGGTTGAGTGCAAACATGATTCGCTACTTTGCCCATCAGCATAGGTTCTCTTACAGGTGGCTTTTGGACGGTGTCTTTTGTAATCGGTCTGGACAGGACCATGCCCATTTTCTGATGTTGTGCCGATGCTTTTGATATAAAAAAGGCTGGCAATGCGATCTGGAAAAAATATTTGAGCCAGGGGATCCGCTTTTTCGGTATTTCAAAGTCGCGGCCCAACTGATCGTTCATGAACCTTCCGCAAACAGAACCGGTGGAAGGTTTCTTAAAAAATTCTGCAACCTGCCGGTCGGTCATTTTACTGAAATCAATCACTTGTTTCTCGCAGGAGCCGCAAAACCTGCCCTTCTCCACAGGTGTCATCGCATCCCAGTTCTCATGGCAGGGTTTGGGAATGGAGAGGCTGATCTTTTTGCCCATAAACATGAATTTCGGGTGATTAATATATCAGATGCAGCAGGCAAGTATTTTACATAGTCTTTTCGTGAAAATTGCAGGGTGAGGATGAGTAGGTGTTAATTCGTGTAATTCGTGTCAAAAAAGAGGGGCTCCGTAGAAACGAAACCCCGTTATCACTAACCGGCTGTTAAATGATTAGCTATTTTTCTTTGGATGCTCCTGCATCGAAAATTGCATATCGTGGTGAATAGAAAGTATCAACAGGCAGGTGGCTGTGCAGAACACCGGGCTGGTAATGCAATGATGCCCGTTCCAACTTCCGTCGTTGTTCTGGATATTCACCAGCTTGCCCGACATCATATCATACCATTTCTTCCAATCGTTTCCCCCCTGCATCACTATGCTTTCCCCTGTCATCAGGTAGCTCATGAACTCCTCTCCCCCATTGCTTCCGAAACCTGACATCACATCTCCCCGCATGGCCTGTGCCTGCGCGGCCTGGTTAATGGAATAAGCTGTGGCCAGTTGTTTTGCTTCCAGCGTACCGGCTCCCGCTGCTTTCAGGTTATCCTCCGTTATCTTATCATCTTTTATCTTTCCTTCCTGTTTGGCTTTTTCCACAAGGTCTTTCGCTCTTCTTGATTCTTTGGCGCTGGCCCTCGTAGTGCTGGATAAGCCATAGAGCATTACGCCGGCTGCCTTATCTGTTACGGCGGTATTTGTTTTCGCATCGAAATTGCTGT
>CAYSIU010000571.1:0-1907 GCA_964431095.1 uncultured Chitinophaga sp.
CCTCTCGCGCCCGGCCTGGCGAAAGAAGAACTGCGGAGCCGCGAATTGGCCGGGGCTCCCGTGTTCCTGCTCGACGCGCTGCTCACCCACGCAAAGGACATCGTCGCCGAAGGAGAGAATCTGCGCCTCGCCTCCCATCGCGTGGCGCTCAAAGACGACGAACAGCAAGCCACCGAAAAAACCGAGGCGCCGTTTCGCGACGCGGTCCCCGCCGTTCCTCGACACCCGACGGTCACGGCGAAATGCGGACCGTAGAATAACGGTTGTTCCCCGTATTGTTCGCGGCTCAGGTAATAAACAAGATTGATGGGGTTGTCCACATCATTCATATCAATCGCAGGGTTCGAATTCGACCGGATTAAGGCGGTAAAATACATAAAATAGCCCAACAGCATGAAGGCGTAACACCAAAGCGCCAATTTGATCAATTTTAAGGTTCCCGGTTTGAGGAAATATCCTGCAGCTACCGCTGCGCCGGCTACCACTACTAACCGGAAAAACTTAAGACCACTGCCAGGGACAATAATGAAAGGCAATGCGGATATGAATAAGAACAATATAAACCACGTGATCTGCCTGAACCGGGAAATATTTTTTTCATTAAAACGCAGCCCCCATGCTATTAAGGCAGCAAGCGCCGCGAAATAAACAGAAAAACCTGAGAAGAAAGGCAGTCCCAGTGTATTCACAAAATACACGTCGAGTTGACCGGCGCCTTTCATCGAATATTGGATCACTCCCAACTGGACCACAACGGTAATGATACAACCCAGGATAAACGCCCAGATCGCACCTTTTGTACTGGGCTTATAACGGCGATAATAGTAGATCATTACAATGGCGGGTATAGTAAGCAGGTTCAGGAGGTGAACGCCGATGGAAAGTCCCATCATGAAAAACAGGAAAACGATCCATCGGTCACTCCTTGCTCTTGCCTGCAGGTCATTACCCGCGCGCTCATCCGCATGTTCCCATTTGAGCATGGCCCAGAATACCAGGGCAGTAAAAAAAGAAGATAATGCATATACCTCGCCTTCGCCTGCACTGAACCAGAAAGAATCACTGTAAGTATAGGCTAAAGCACCTACCGCACCGGCTGCCATTATCGTAAAGGTCTGGTGACCGGTAAGTTCTTCTCCCGCATTGACAAACATTTTACGGGCAAAGTGTGTAACACTCCAGAACAGGAACAGGATGGTGGCACCGCTGGCCAGTGCACTCATGGTATTGACCGCATTTGCAGCCGTACGTACGCCGCCGCCAAAAATGATAATAAAAAAACGCCCCAGCAATACAAACATCGGCGCACCCGGGGGATGCGGCAACTGTACTTTGTCGGCGCATGAAACAAATTCACCGCAATCCCAGAGACTGCCCCTTGCTTCACGGGTTAGAAAATAAGTGGCAAAGGCGATAAAGAAAATAAACCAGCCGGTAATGTTATTGACTCTACGGAAATTCATACAGCGTTGATTTTGTCCCTATTAGTTTGAGAAGCAGCAAAAATAGGATTTTCAGTCATTTATCGGGATGGAAGAGGGGTAATAACCAGTCAATAACCAATGGCTGCTGGTTAGTGGCGAATAGCCAGCCGGGAAGCCATTTGGCGATTCCTGATTTCTCCGGGCTCTTATTCAAAATAAATTTTAACGGTTTGATAGGAGAGCTGGCCCTGCCTGAACTTTTCGGAAAAGCCTTTCAGGCCGAAAAGCCCGGCGGCATTTCCCTTGTTGATCGCGATTTCCAGGTAACCCGCACTGTTGAAAAGGGCTAATTTTTCTCCCTCCGGAACATCAGCATAGCTCTCACTGATGCGGTCAATGATCTCGTTCCTTTTAAAGACGATCCTGAAATTCCTTCCCTGCCGTTGTTCCTCGAATTGTTCACGGGTAATGTTGACAATGACA
>CAYSIU010000572.1:0-1906 GCA_964431095.1 uncultured Chitinophaga sp.
TTTCAAAAACCTGCAAAACCCGGCACACGTTACTTTTACTACAGCTTACCCGGAATTTGCACTGGAATGGTTTGAAGTGAATGCACTGGATTATCTGGTCAAACCTTTTTCATTTGAACGGTTCCTGAAAGCGGTCCTGAAGGCAAAGGAATATTACGAAGTGAGGGAGACCAATTTACAGGAAGCGAGGTCTTCGGATTTCTTTTTCATCAAAGCAGATAACAAGCTGGTCAAAATACTATTTGAGGAAGTGCTGTATGTAGAAGCACTCCAGAACTACGTGACCATTCACACGACAACAAAAAAATACCTGACTTATCTTACCTTCAAAGCGGTGGAAGATTACCTGCCGGGAGAAAAATTCCTGAAGGTCCACAAGTCGTATATTGTAGCGGCCTCAAAAATTGACAGTATCGAAGGAAATGATATCCGCATCGGGCCCTTCCATATCCCTATCAGCCGCAATCAAAAGGATGAAGTGATGGAGAAATTGTTAAAAAACCGTTTTTTGAAACGGTAGGGCCGGTTTTGTCGTACAACTGACCTGCAGGGCAGGAACATCCTTTAATTTTGTAAATATCCCCGGGCGATAAAACCCTTTTTATTTTTATTCCGTTAATTGATAAAACCTTTTTATGCGAATTATTTCTTTTTTCATAACAACTGAAACGTTATTGTTTACAGCCAGTTGCGAAACCGAACAGCCCCAAAAGAATAAATACCCGGATCCGCCGGTTGCCGATAGCAAAACCGTATATCCCATGCAATTGACGGAAGCCCAGTGGAAGGCCAGGCTCACCCCGGTTCAATATTATATTCTGCGGGAAGAAGGCACTGAAAGAGCTGGATCGGGCCAATATGATCATTTTTATCAAAAGGGGACTTATTATTCCGCTGCTTCCCTTCAGCCGTTGTTCAGTTCCGAACAGAAATTCAATTCAGGGACAGGCTGGCCCAGCTTTTGGGCGCCGATCACTCCGGATGCAGTGAGGCTGGTAAAGGATACAAGCTATGGGATAGTGCGTTGGGCCGTAGTGGACAGTAAAAGCGGCTCGCATCTCGGCCATGTATTTGATGATGGCCCTTCCCCAACAGGCAAAAGATATTGTATGAACTCCGCTGCTTTAATCTTTGTGCCAGAAGGTGGAAAACCGCCGGTAAGCTCAAAAATAGGTAATTAGTTAACCAGGTAGTACCTGCCTTCCCCCCGGGTAATTGTTGTAATTTTAAGAGCAATCCCCGTGAATGAGATGCTGGGTTACCATATGCTCTTTCTTCATTTTCCTGAGTGGCATTGCGCAATATGACCCGGCAACGCTGGCCAGGCAACTCACTTCTACGGCTCATTCAGATCGCGAAAAAGTTACCAGCATTTTCAGGTGGATCACGGACAATATTTCTTACAGAATAAAATCTCCGGGCAAACGATCCGGCGCTGTGAATATCCAGGCAAAAGATCTTCCCGTTGAAACAGATGATACCACTGCATTGAAACCCCTCAATGAACGGGTGGCTGAACATGTATTGGAGCAGAGAGTTGCGGGCTGTGACGGGTATGCCCGGCTTTTTACCACCTTATGCGATCATGCCGGTCTGCGATCGGAGGTTATTGTCGGGTATGCAAAAAATGATGGGCACAGACCCGTTCTTCGCTTCGCGGTGAATCATTACTGGAATGCCGTTTTTTTTGAGGGAGGATGGCACCTCCTCGACGCAACCTGGGCCAGTGGGTATGTGGACTGGCAGGGTGATGAGTTTATAAAAGAATATGATGAACGTTATTTTCTAACCCCTCCCGATTTGTTCATTCAGGTTCATTACCCGGCTGATCCCCACTGGACCCTTCTGCCTGATTCAAAAGTGCCGGATGAACTCCGGTATTCCCCTTTACAACAGATATCATGTT
>CAYSIU010000573.1:0-517 GCA_964431095.1 uncultured Chitinophaga sp.
GAGCCTGGTGAACCGGCCCATGGACTTTTTTGAGGAAGTGTTTCCGAAACTGGGCGTGAGTATCCGGTCCAATGGGGGGAAGCTTCCATTAATAATTAAGGGACCCTTACAACAAAAACATATTGAAATAGACGGTTCGTTGAGTTCACAGTTTTTGACAGGATTATTGATGGCTTATTCCGCTGCGGATGCCCGGGACGTTTCGATCAGGGTCCGAAACTTAAAAAGTACACCCTATGTTGACCTGACCCTGGATGTCATGAAACAATTCGGTATGAACCTTCCGGAGAATATAAACTACGAGGATTTTTATTTCCCTGCTATCCCCAAAAACCAATCAATCAATCCACCCGTTAACTATTCGGTTGAAGCCGATTGGAGCAGCGCTGCCTTTTTATTGGTAGCCGGAGCTATTGGCGGCCCGGTTATGGTCAAAGGACTTGATTTGACTTCCACGCAAGCCGACAAAGTCATTGTCGATGTTTTGATGGCCGCGGGAGCTGGCATTGCCATTGAA
>CAYSIU010000573.1:527-1904 GCA_964431095.1 uncultured Chitinophaga sp.
GCGAAAGTAATAAAAATTAACCCTTCTGAATTGAAGGCTTTTCAATTTGATGCCACCCACTGTCCTGATCTCTTTCCTCCCCTGGTGGCATTGGCCGCATACAGTAAAGGCAAAACGAGAATTAAAGGCGTCGACCGGCTGGTTCATAAAGAGAGCAATAGGGCGATGGCCCTGCAGGAAGAATTTGCTAAGACGGGAGTGAAAATTGAATGGCAGGATAATGAAATGATCCTGCAAGCAACAGGTGTTGTAAAAGCTGCGAAATTGCACTCTCATCATGATCACCGGATCGCTATGGCTTGCGCCGTAGCGGCGTTAAGAGCAGATGGGGTGACCGAATTGGAAGAAGCCGGGGCCGTGGATAAATCATACCCCGATTTCTTTGATGATTTGAAAAAGCTTGGCGCTGATGTATCTTTAAGTAATAAGTTCAGACTGCATGAATAGTTTTGGCCGCATATTCCGGGTATCCATTTTTGGTGAATCACATGGTGAGTCCGTCGGCATTGTAGTGGACGGCTGTCCGGCGGGTTTGCCGCTTAGCGTTGCAGATTTTTTGCCCGACCTGGAACGAAGAAAAGGCGGCGTACAAAAAGGTACAACGCCAAGGCAGGAAGAGGATCTCCCGATCTTTAAAAGCGGGCTGTTCAATGATACAAGCACCGGGGCACCCATTACTATTTTATTTGAAAATAAAAACGTCCGCAGCAGTGATTATGAAAGGCAGCGGGATATACCCCGGCCCGGACATGCAGACTTTGTGGCGCGGAAAAAGTTTGGTGGACATGAAGACTACCGCGGAAGCGGGCATTTCAGCGGGAGACTGACGGTAGCGTTGGTAGCAGCAGGAGTGATTGCAAAAAAACTATTACCCCCGATAAAAATTGAATCAAGCATTCTGGAGATCGGCGGAGAAACGGACCTGGAAAAAGGATTGCAGAAAGCCATCGACGCAAAAGATTCCATCGGAGGTATTATCGAGTGCAGGGCCAATGGTCTTCCCACCGGTTTGGGAGAGCCTTTTTTTGACTCGGTTGAATCCCTGCTCAGCCATATTGTGTTTGCGATACCGGCCGTCAGGGCTATCGAATTCGGGACCGGTTTCGCTGCGGCTAAGATGTTTGGAAGCCAGCACAACGATGCGATCGAAAATAGGGAAGGAACCACCCGCACCAATCATGCGGGCGGGGTAGTGGGTGGACTCAGCAACGGAAATGAACTGGTTTTTCGAATTGCCATAAAACCGACATCTTCCACTCCCAAAGAGCAGACCACATTGAACTGGGAAAGCGGGAAAGTGGAAACGGTTTCCGTAAAGGGCCGACATGATCTGTGTATTGCACTACGCGTACCGGTTATACTTGAAGCGGTCACTGC
>CAYSIU010000574.1:0-1866 GCA_964431095.1 uncultured Chitinophaga sp.
TTTGAAAGTTAAAGAACCCCCAGGGGTATGTTTTATAAAGCTTATGTTGAAAATCCAAAAAAGTCAGTGAGAATAACACTACAAAAATCAAAAGATGTCGCATATTTAAATTGCCGCTAACGTTAACGCATTGCCGAAGTGCCGGAAAAAGAATTCCTGTTGCTCGGCATTTATTCTAAAGTTAAATAGAAATTCAAAAGATGAGTTTTATTCTGTCGCCGGCATTTTGGCAATGCAATGTTATGCGCTGTTCATCTGATTGAGAAATGGTTGATGTGTCAATTGTTCTTCGTAATCAACTTTTCTAAAAAAGGGCCAAACATCATAATCGCCCAATTTTTGCCATTCATAGAAAGAGATAATTTGCTGCTCTCTTTTGTTTCGATAATGATGTCCAATTGTGAGAATTGTAAAAATTAAATCTTTTAATGAGAATCTTATCAACGGGTTATTCAAATCAAGATAAGGCCATTCATACTCTCGGCCCGAGTGAAGAAATAAAATGCAACGAGCAATAATCTTCAAAGCTTCCTTAGTTAAGGCATCAGATCTTACAAGCTTATGATTTCGTGTATCGTCATACAAGCCCCAACATAATTCGAGCATTGGTTGAATGATTGGATCATCTGATTTAGACTTCTTCGAACGATAGTACTGTTCCGGAAGCCAACCAAAACTCACATCACCAGTGATTGCATCTTCAAATTCATCATTTGAAATAAGTCCAACTGACAAATGACGAAGGTGAAACGCAAGTTTTTTTCTTCTTTCGTGATCTACCATACTGCTAATTTGAATAGCGCATAACGGTTTCGGGCTTGGCGTTCGGCCCGCTGACCATAATTTCAAATTTAATAAAACTTTCAGCGGGCTGACGCCAAACCGCTGTTAGCTGCTGCAACCTTTGAGCTTCTCGTAAAATTCTGCTTTGTCAAGTCTGTCTGGTAGTCCGGCAACCTGTCCGTCACCAAGTTCGATGATTATTAGTTCGCCTGTCTTTTTACGTGCTATGTCCATGCTGAAGAAATTACTTTGAACGTCCTTTGCGATGGTCTCAAATTTTGATGTGTCAGGTTTGGATAATTTATATTCTCCTTCTTCCCAGTAGTCATAAATACCTAGCAGTTTTTTATTGCAGAAAAATAGTCTGTATTCTTCTGTCAGAGGCATGCCACTTTTAGAATGAAAAGTAAGATCATTAAGTTCAACAAACTCTCGGATAACAATTCCTTCGTTTAGGTGTTTGTCTCGTAGCCGAATTAAATTTTTAATTGTCGAGCTTAATTTTTCGGTGTTTGTCGCGGCACTCACATAACAAGCGGTATCCCAGTCATGCTTTTCAGATTTCACGAAGTCTTTTACAATTACAGGATTGTCCCCGAAAGTAGCAGCTCTGCTTATTATTGATTGAAGATTGTTTGTGTCTGAAAGTTTTTCAAAAACTGTCTTTGGAGTATGATCTTCAATAAAAGCCAAGCTGTCGGGCAGGTAATGACAGTTTTGATATTCTGTCGGTGTATTTATTAGTTTGAAGCTCTTTGTTGCAAGACTGTCGTAAAGTTTAGCGTACTGAGAAGGAGTAAGCATCCACCCTCGATAAATTACGAGTGTTTGGGTGTCTGCAGGTTTTATTTTACGAGTGGCCTTTTCAACATTGTCCGAAGTCAAGTCGTCATAATTAAAAATAATTGTCTTGAAGCCGCTATTTTTTGCACAGTCAAATTCGTCCTGGTAGTCTGGGTCGACTTTGTTAGGTTCGAGCGGGTTTTCGCAGAATAATATGTATTTGTCTGTCGTCACAGGTTGTTGCAGCTAACGTCCACGGCTTGGCGCTGTGGCCAGGATGAATTTACGATATTTAAAAAT
>CAYSIU010000575.1:0-1842 GCA_964431095.1 uncultured Chitinophaga sp.
GAGGGGGGCTGGAATTTGGAGAGGGGGAAGGGATTTTAGCAGGGTTCGCCCTGCGCGGCCTTAACTGGAAAAAATTGCCCTACCTCCGGCGTAACCTCGGTGTGGTCTTCCAGGACTTCCAGTTGCTGACCGACCGAAACGTGAACGAGAACCTGAGGTTCGTACTCAAGGCCACGGGCTGGACAGATATGAAACTCATGGACGAAAAAATTATGGATGTGCTGGATAAGGTGGGCCTGCGGGCAAAAGGATTCAAAATGCCTTTTGAACTGAGTGGCGGCGAACAGCAACGGGTGGACATTGCACGTTCTTTACTGAATTCTCCCAAGATCATACTGGCGGATGAACCTACCGGTAACCTTGATCCCGAAACCTCCGACGAGATCATGACGCTCCTCTTCCAGATCTCAAAGGATTATAAAACTTCGGTAGTCATGGCTTCACATGACTATATCGTAGTACAAAAATTCCCGGCCCGGATGATCCGGACCGAACGCGGAAGGGTGATCGACAATGCTACCATAAGTATTGAATAAACAGCTGCACGTTTTTTTCATTATCATAGGTATCGCCCAATAATTTCCTGCGTAGCACGATCTCTTCATGGGTAAAAGGCTGATGATAAAGCTGGGCAATAATGGAAGCAATAGCATTGGCGGTTGTACCGGTATGACAGGCTCCTTCGAGCCCGGTGCCTTTCACCATGGGTTCATTGACCACGCAATGTCTTCCCTCAAAAAGAGCATGGAGCAATTTTAGCCGGATGCCGGTACTGTTTTTATTAAAACAGGGAATGAAAATGATATGGGCTTTGGTAACAAGGTTCGTCAACTCAGATTCGGATTGGTCGGCCACTAGGCAGGTATGCTGGACGAGATGAGCCAGTTTTTGCAGTCTACGGGAGGGCTTCTTCCCGACAATGACAAAAGGTTTCCTGATTTTAGTGAAAACATTTCGCAACAGCCAGGTAGCGGCTTTTTCATTTTCAGGCACTGATAAATTTCCGTGATACAGGCAGAGGCTTCCCATCCCTTCCTCACCGACCACCGGGTGCCAGGAAGGAAAAGTGGGAATGAACTTCACCCGCTGCAGGTGATAATTTCCTTCAAGTATATCAACATCTTCCTTTGCCACGCAGGCATAGGTACAGTCATCGGGTAATTGTGCATTGTATCTCCTGATCAATTTGCTTTCACGTAAGAAATACAGCTTCTTCAGCAATGATGGCTCGGCCCTTGCCATCTCTTTATAATAAACACTTTCTTCGTTGTGCATCCGAACAACGACCTTACGGGTCTTCAGATCAAAGCCGGGAAGAATACCGGTACAATGCAGGCCCTCGAGCAGGATCGGGTGTTCATCCTGTTGCAGGCGGTTGATCAATTCATCATTGATGCGCGAAGCAACGATATAGGGCAGTCTCGAAGAAAGCCCTTTGCGCCCCGTTTTTCGTTCATAGATGTGGATACTTTCACAGAACTGGTTGAGCTCATTGGGGTTGCCTCTCTGGTTATAACTGAAATAATGAAGATGGATACGGATACCTGATTTTTTCATCAGGACGATACGGTTCATCATGTCAATGGCACCGCCATAGTCGGGGGGCCAGGGTACATCCAGGCATACGATATGCAAATGGCGGTTCAATGCTCAAAAATGGATTGATAAAAGGACAATAATTTTTTTTCTTCCTGCTGCCAGTTCAGTTCCTGTCTTGCTTTCAGGCAGTTCTCCATGAGTCTTTTGTGTAAAACATCATCGATAAGCAAATTGTTTATGGCATGGGCTACTCTTTTGGGAGCGAGGTCATCAATTAATACAGCCACTTCGTACCGGGCATTG
>CAYSIU010000576.1:0-1828 GCA_964431095.1 uncultured Chitinophaga sp.
GCTTGATGTTGATATCAGGCAGCACAAAGAAATCAGGGTCCTCCCCGGTCTTGGTGATCATCGAAAGTCCTTTATCGGTCAGGTCAACCGAATTATTTTTCTCATCAATATGGAAAAGCAGCTCTTCATCCACAATATGCATGTTCCGCTGCTGGTCCTGCAGGTAATAGTTCTCTGCTTTCTGCATTTTTACTTTGGTGCCGGGCTCACTCAGGTATTTGATCAGGGGTCCGTATTTGGGTAATCCCCGGTAGGCCCTGAACAAATAAAGACCTCCGGTTTTCGGATCATCATCTCCATCCGCCATCCGCTTTTTGGCTTCATTCAGGTTGTTCCTGATGATGCGCTCCTGTTCCTGCACCAGTTGCTGAACTCTCGGCTTGTGAATATGAAACTGCTGGTCTTCTCCCTTTGGCACCGGTCCGGAAATGATCAACGGCGTTCTTGCATCATCGATCAATACCGAATCTACCTCGTCCACCATGGCAAAATGGTGCTTACGCTGCACCATTTCCTCCGCGGTATGCACCATATTATCGCGGAGGTAGTCAAAGCCAAATTCATTGTTTGTACCGTAAGTGATATCTGCGAGATAGGCCTTTCTTCTTTCTTCACTGTTGGGCTGGTGTTTATCAATACAATCCACGGTCAGTCCCAGCCATTCAAAAATAGGCCCGTTCCATTCCTGGTCGCGGCGGGCCAGGTAATCATTCACCGTTACAATATGAACCCCTTCACCTGCCAATGCGTTCAGGTAAGCAGGCAGGGTAGAAACCAGTGTTTTGCCCTCACCGGTGGCCATTTTGGCGATCTTACCCTGGTGCAGAACGAGACCCCCGATCAGTTGCACATCGTAGTGCAGCATATTCCAGGTGATATGTCCCCCGGCTGCGGTCCAGGTATTTTTATAGATCACCTTGTCACCGTCAATAGTAATATAATCTTTCTTTACGCTCAGGTCCCTGTCCAGTTGAGTAGCTGTAGCAATGATTTCTTCATTTTCTTTCAAACGGCGGGCTGTTTCTTTTACTACGGCGAATGTTTCGGGTAAAATTTCTTCCAGTATTTCTTCGATGTTTTTATCCCTGTCTTTTTTAAGTTTATCCACTTCCTGGTAAATGGCATCCTTACCCATCAGGTCATTAAAGGGTAGTTCTTCTGCGGCCTGGTTCTTTGAAGCGATCTCAGCATCAATTTTTGCAAGATGTTCTTTAATGCGCTGACGGAACTCGACCGTCTTATTGCGAAGCTCATCGTGGCTGAAGGATTGGTAGGTGGAAAAATGCTCATTGATGACGGCAACAAAGGGTTCGATTTTCTTAACGTCCTTTTCCGATTTGTTACCGCCGAATATTTTTGAAATAAATCCTAACATGGTATGGTTAACTGGTTAATTTGTTAAATGATTGGTTGGGCATAGGGTATCAGGATGTCAAAAAAGGTGCTACACTGTTTTCCCGAGCCAATTTGACAGGATGGCTCTTCGGCCGGACCAGTCTGATCGGAAAGGGGGGACAAAGATATGCCATAGTTGGGAGTTTAATTTCCGCAGGAAACGGGTTACCAGGCTGTTAAAGGGATGAAGCCGGGATGATTAACGATCAGTTTCTATCTCCTTCATGTACCTTGCAGTTCCGTACAGGGAGTTGTTGTATGATCAGACCGATCGCCATCTTTTTGCTTTTCCCTTTTATTTTTATCCAGGCGTGCATGGACAGTACAACGGGTAACAACAAAAAAGTTGATCCCGAAGACATTTACCTGGACTACAAGGTCTGGGGCGAAGAAGGCAATGACAGCGTTACCGTGATGCTGCAATTCCGCTTTG
>CAYSIU010000577.1:0-1816 GCA_964431095.1 uncultured Chitinophaga sp.
TCAAAGCGGATTCGGATGTCGAATTGTTATTGATGGAAGTTCCGGTTTAGCCCAATTAGCCCCCACCTAACCTCCCCCAAGGGGGAGGAGTATTACCTATGAGCCCCCACCAGACCTTCCCAAAAGGGGAGGATTATTACCTATGAGCCCCCACCAGGCCTCCCCCCAAGGGGGAGGATTATTAATTATAAATAAAATTGAATAATGAAAAAGTCAATAGAAGCTATAATCGCCCCTCCCCCGCCACATATGGTTGGCGACGGATTCAGGGTGCACAGTTTTTTCCCGGGCGGAAGACTGATCGATAAGAAAAGAATGAGTCCTTTCTTTCTCCTGGACTACGGAGCAAAAGTTGATTTTTCCCCCGCTAAAGAACCGAGAGGTGTGGGTGTACACCCGCATGCCGGCTTTGAAACGGTCACCGTTGCTTACCATGGAAAAATCGCCCACCACGATAGCGCAGGTAACAGCGGTATTATCGGTGAAGGTGATGTACAATGGATGACCGCGGGTTCGGGCATACTGCATAAAGAATACCACGAAAAAGAATTCAGCCGCAAAGGCGGGTTATTCCAAATGGTGCAACTTTGGGTGAACCTCCCGGCAAAATTTAAAACGACCCAGCCCAAATACCAGGAGATCACCCACGGGTTGATGGGTAAATTTCTTTTAGAAGATAATAATGGAGTAATCGAAGTGATAGCAGGTGAATACAAAGGCGTAAAAGGCCCTGCATTCACTTTTACCCCGATGCAGGTATACAATGCAAGACTGAATAAAGGAGCGGCAGCGATATTGAATTTTCCCGCTCATTATAATACCGCCATGCTCGTGATCGATGGTAGTGCTATTATCAATGAAAAGCCCGTGCCGGCCGATCATTTTGTGCTTTTTAAAAATGAAGGTGAAGAAATTACGATCGATGCCACCCAAGATACAGTGCTATTAATTCTTTCCGGTGAACCGATCGATGAGCCCATTGCCGCCTACGGACCTTTTTTGATGAATACATGGCAGGAAGTGGAGAAGGCAATTGAAGATGCGAATAGTGGGAAGTTTGGAGTTTTGGAAGAGTAGCTGCAGGCTTCAAGCTGCTGGCTTCAAGCTGCGGGCTGCTAGCGCTGGCTTCTGGCTGCTGGCTGCAAGCTTCTGGCTGTTGGCTTCTGGCTGTTGGCTGCCAACTGCGGACTGCAGGCTGCTGGCTGGCAGTTAATGTCCAAAAACTCTTTTTTCAATATACACCACTAAACTCTTTCTCGCACTCCTCTGTATCCTTCTCTGCATCCACCCCATCCAACCGAATAATTCTCCCTTCCATCCCAGTGCCTGGGCAGCCCATTTGCTCAGTTTAAACGCATCGCTGTGCTCGATGATCTTTCCGTCTTTCAATCGCATATAGGCCTTGATGTGATTGATCACTTTTTTCCCCGTCTTTGAGAAAGTGTAGGTCGCTACCCATTTGCAGGTTGCGTATTCCTCATCCAGCAGCTCGATATCCGAAAAAGTCAGCGAAAAATCCCGGGCATTGATACAAAGCATCTCCCACATGGCCCTTACTTCATCGCCCCGCAGTAAGCCAAAGACCGGGTCACTGAAAACAATATCTTCGCTGTAACAGGCATTCATCGACTGATAGTCCCTTTGCCGGAAAGCGGTATAAAAACGTGTAATGATTTCGGATTGGGTTTGCATAATTTGCGATCTATAACTGACAATACATTTCTGGCAGTTGTTCAGCTACAGTTGACCGGAAGTAGTAAATTTAAACCCACAAAAACACTTTCATTAAAAAAATAATTTTTTCCGTTCTTTTCTT
>CAYSIU010000578.1:0-1812 GCA_964431095.1 uncultured Chitinophaga sp.
CAGCCACCAGCCCGTGCCGTAAAAGAAAATCGTTCCCCAGAGCCAGCCTGCAATGAAAGCTCGGGACGCCGTCCGGGCGCGCGAGACCACCAGCAGCAAAGGCACTAGACTAATCCAAGCCAGGAACCACAAGTCGAAATTTGGAAATGAGAGAATCGAGAGCAGGGCTGAACCTGCTACCAAAGATGTCTCGCTGCCGTTAGGCACGACAGTTCCCGCGAAGCGCGATATTTCGAAGCGCCGAAGCGCGCTCCTGGCGCTGGCTCGAATCATGGCGGCGAGTTTACCAGCAACCGAAACACGCGCCCATGAGGTGACATCAATGTAGTCCTGGAAGGTCGGCTAGAATAGTTTTTGGAAGTCGGAAAAACTTTCTGGAAGATTTTTTTGACGCAGCCATCGTCACCCTGTTTGCGCTCCAAAATCACAAAAACCGTCACAGTCAAAGTGACAAAATTCGTCTTTTTGACAGTCGCGTTCTGCCCGGGTGTTGTTACCGTTCAGTCTGACCAACGATTAGGTTTAAGCGCTGAGTAGAATTCCCAAAACAAACAAGAACTTAGATAAAACTGAACGATTAAGAAAAGAGGCCTTAAAAGCGGGAAGACCCGGTCATTTCTGACCGGGTCCCATTTCGGGGGGATTAAACTGAAGGATCGCTCGGCGGGCGGCTGGCGCAGCGGCTTGCAGCGCTCAGAGAAGTGATGGCGGCGGGGGCACGTTTCATTGCGTGCTTGCCGTCCTCGTCTTCAGCACTTGCCGTGCCAAGCTTCCGTCAGAACCGCCTGCGGTAGTGGGCGGTTAACCCTTCAGCGCACTCACCCTTGATTAATTGCATGAAGCACCGGCTACCCAGGTGGTTCTGATCTAACCTATTCCGGCCGGCCCATCGTGACCTGGCGCTGCAGGGCCATTGCTTCCTGATTGTCGGGATCGATGCGCATGGCGCTGGCCGCATACTTCTTGGCTTCGCCTAAATCGCCGCGCTCCAGGAATATTCGGCCGAGTAATATGTGGGCGTCTATCAAGGGATGCGTCCCCTCCCAAAAGACGGCCGTCTTCAAGGCGCCGATGGCGGCCTCTTGATCTCCACGACGCTGGTTGATGCGGCCAATAAACAAAAAGCCTTCCGCGTTTGCGGGATCGATCGCAAACAGCTTGCGGATCTCTGCCAGCGCCTCATCGTCGCGGCCCTCGGTATACAACTCGCGAATCTTGTTCATCGATTCTTCCGTGCGTGCCGTCACGGCTTCATCTTGCCGTTTGCGGCGATCGATGTCGGTGATATCAACCTGATTTAGGATGTCGCGCGAACGCAAAGATAGATTGGGAATCGATTTGGATTTTTCCCATTCAGTTTCCCACTTCGCGTAAGTCAGAAGGTTTTTTCGTGCGAGATTGTCCGCGGCGGTTGCCGCGTCGCTATGGTTCACCAGTTCCTGTGCTTTCGCGAGCAGAAAGTAAGCATATCCGTCGCGTTGATCGGCCGCGATGACTTTCTCGAGCTTGTCAGCCGCCTCGGCATACTTTTCGTTGAGGAACAATCCACAAGCGAGATTGAAAAGCACCGTGGTGTCTTCCGGCGAAGAATCAGCGGCCCGCGATAACAGAGTGATTCCCTGAATTAGCAGTCGCGTGCGTTCATCCGGTTTCTTCTCTTTTCGGGCTGCCTCGATCGACACGGCGCCGGCATCGTTATAGACGGCGACCAGCGGCATCACTTTTTCATCAGCTAAGGGAACCAGGGTTGCGACTGAGTGTTCGAGATCACCGGTCTTCCAGTAAGCAAGCCCAGCATAGAACTGCGCTTCG
>CAYSIU010000579.1:0-1809 GCA_964431095.1 uncultured Chitinophaga sp.
CAGTTTGCACGTATAACCAGGTTCGGAAGCGGAGCCAACAGCACATACCTGAATTTTGGCAGCGGGGGTGGAGGATTTTTGAGTTATAATACAACTAATGCTTTTCCCATTAAAAAATATTCAAGTAGCCATGGAAGTGCTGCCGGCGCAGGTGGCGGGGGAGGGGAGGATCTGCAGGCTGCTTCTGGTAATGCAGGAAGCAAGGGTGCAAATGGTCTCGTGTTGATCTGGTATTAAATGTACGGTTAGTAAAGAATAGGAAAGTTGCTTTTAGAGCAACTTTCCTATTTGAAGATCTTTGTATTTGATCCGGCAGATAACCTAATTAAAGTTTTGTGAAGCTTTCGCCGGGCTGAATAGAATTTATTAATACAAGTTTTAAATGGAATAGACACCAATGTTCCAATAAATCAAGGGAGATTATGAAAGGATATTAATTGGGAAATTCCAATAAAGATGAAAGCACCAAATTAGTTCCCTCTCCAGCTTGCGCCTTCAAGATCACTTACCTGATGCTTTCGGGAGTGATTTCCACCTTTTGAGGGGCTTCCACCTCTCCATTGCATTTCGTTTTATTGCTAAAACGTCGTGCAGTTGTAAATCAAATATAGTTTTTTAGAATACCCCTTTCCAAATTTTTTTCCACTTAGATATTCACCTGTTATGCACTTTTTTATTCACAGGTTTTTGGACATATAAGCTGGGTTATTAAGGGGTCAATTTCGCATATTCACATATTGTAAAGGGATTCCCAGCCCGGCATTCCTGCAAAGTTGAATAACAGCTTGCAGGTCGTCAATTTTTTTACCATTTACCCTTACGAGATCATCATTAATTGAGCCCTGGACCTTGAGTCCTGAGTCTTTAATGAGCTTCACAATTCTTTTGGCATCCTCCTGGGCCAGGCCATTCCTTACTTTTACTTCCTTTTTCCAGACCTTGCCGCTAAGCGAACCTTCTTTGGATGCATCAAATGCTTCGGGGGCAATCCCTTGTTTGTGTGCCCGGCTGATCAGGACATCTATCAACTGTCGCATTTTCATCTCGTCTTCTGTTTCTATCCTGATCAGGAACTCCTTCTTATCCAGGTCAATAATGATATGTGAACCCTTGAAATCAAACCGGTTACCGAGCTCCCGAGTCGTCACATTTACCGCATTGTCCAACGCCTGTACATCCACTTTACTTACAATATCAAAGGATGGCATAATGATCAGTATTGTTGGGAAACAAATATAGAAAACTCCCGGCACTGCCTGGCTTAAACGGACCATCCCAGGCCTTGTAATTCGGGCAAAAAAAATCCCTCCTGGAAAAGAGGGATGATTTACGCTACTACCTCATGAGAAACTGAAAAACTTATTGCCCTGTCTGGCCCACCCTGTTCTGCTCGTCCTGCGAAGCACTGTTGTGCCTCCGTGGAGGCGGGTTTTGTTGATTATTCTTCCCGAAACGGTAGGTAAAGCTTACCGTAACCTGGCGGTTGTCCCAGCGGTTATAGATCCTAGAATCCACGATATCGTACTGTATCTTCCCTTTGTAACGCTGGAGCCAGAAGGGATCGCGGAGATTAAGCCGCAGTGTCCCCTTCCCTTTCAGCACCTGCTTTTGAGCCCAAAAGCTCAAAAGATACATTGGTTCATTGATGTTAAGCTGGTCAACACCTTTGGCCCGGTAAAAACCAGTTATCTCCAGTGTAAATCCCTGTTTCACGGTAAATGTTTGAGTCATATTCACAAGAAAGGAACTGTAGGCAAGATCAAGAGGTTTATTGTCGTATATACCCTTATAGTGATTATTATAAATATT
>CAYSIU010000580.1:0-1797 GCA_964431095.1 uncultured Chitinophaga sp.
CGGTTTAATAAAGTTTGATTCGTTCTTCAACTTACTTGAGCAGCCTGATTACTTCAAAAAGCATTTACAGGATTTTTACAAATACAAAGCCTTTGCATTTAGTTTCCCGATGAACAAACCGAATGAAGCAACCTTGCAGCAATTAATAAATTCAGGTTCCCTAAGATATTTAACAAACACTAGGCTGGTCGATTCCATCAAACTCTATTCTATGGTGGTACAATTGTTTAACAACTTTGCTCAGACCAGTAATGATTTTAATATTGAATTCAGGAAAATATTGCCTGATGTTCTGGATGTTAAAAAGGTGATTGAGTTTTCCACCCTTGGTGCAGATAGCCTGAATAATCAAATAATGAGAATTGGAAAAGAAAGGTATTTTAACAATGATAAATCATTGAAAGCAGATGCCGGCTTGCTTAAAAAATACGCAGGTTGGTGTGCGCTTAAACAATTTTATTTTGAAAATACGATTGCCAAATATGCAGACGTAGAAACCACAATAGGATTTATTTTAAGAACGATTGAGAATGAATATGGCATTAAATAAACTATTATTATGGAAGTCCACCACCATCCACACATTGGAAAGAAAAAGTTCAAAGAATATTTTTTAGAATTCCTGATGATCTTTCTGGCAGTTTCATTGGGCTTTTTTGCAGAGAATATCAGGGAAAAAATTGTAGAGAATAAAAAGGAACACCATTATATCCAAAACTTAGTGGCTGATCTGAAAAAAGATACTGTTGATGTTAACCTTGCCCTTTATTTTCAAAAGCTGATCTCTAAAAAAATAGACAGTTCCTTGCGCATTCCGGTTGATCGGCTCAAAAACATAAGCTCACAAGATACCTTTTATCATCATTTCCTGTTCTATTATACTTTCACCCATGTTTTCTATCAAAACAACAACACGATTGCCCAATTAAAAACTGCCGGTGGATTTAGTGTAATAAAAAAAGAAAACGTGATTGATTCTATCAGCGATCTGTCCAACTTTTATGATCGTTATGTAAAATTAAATGGTGATTATTATATTACTGCATCCTGGGATGTCATACATGCTGCTCAGCCGATCATGGTATTGATGGACGAACCTTTTGACGCTGATGATTCTGTATTAACTGTTATTCCAAAAAACATCCAACTATTTACAAGTCTTGATAAAACACAAATCCAAAAACTATACAACACTATAGTAGCAGAGCAGGGAAATTTAATGGGCTATGTAATTCTTGAAAAAGAATATAAAAGAAAAGCCAAGCGTCTGATTAATTACCTTAAAAAAGAATACCACATGTCTGAAAAGACTCCTTTGGAAAACTAATTTTTTATGGAAGTACATGCACACACTCATCCTTCGGCAAGCTCAGGGCACCGCAAAAAATTCATCCATTATCTATGGGAATTTTTGATGTTGTTTCTTGCTGTATTCGCAGGATTCATGGCGGAAAACTTCCGTGAGCATATTCTTGAAAAGAAAAGAGAGAAACAATTTATTGTTTCTTTGACCAAGGATGTAGAATTGGACATTGCTTCGCTGAAATTGTCGTCAAACGTCAAAAGGGGATACTGCAATTATTTTGATTCGCTGGTCTATTTATTACAAAACAACGCGAAAAAGCTGAATGATATATATTTTTATGCCCGTCATCTTGGAAGAATAACTGAATTCAAGTATCACGACAGGACAATTCAGGAGCTAAAAAGTACAGGTAGTTTAAGGCTTATCAGCAATAAGGAAGCGGCTGACAGCATTACGGTATATGATAATGAAATTGCAAAAGTGGTCCTGAA
>CAYSIU010000581.1:0-1797 GCA_964431095.1 uncultured Chitinophaga sp.
TATAGCTTCAAAAAGAAATGGCTTAAAGAAGGGAACATCATTGCCGAGGTGAACAATCTATTCGGCGAAAAATACGAACCCAACGGTTATACTTATAGTTATATTTCAGGAGGGATGACCACAACCGCGAATTACTATTTTCCGATGGCCGGGACAAATTTTATGATCGCACTCAATCTCAGGCTATAAGCCGCTGATATCGGATGACACCCCGGATTGTCATGCCGTAAGGTATATTGGATCCCAGACTACCGACTGCACAGCTCAATTTCCAAACTTATCCTTCCATGCCAATATACCACCAGCGAGATTCTTGGTGTTCTTAAATCCCATGGTATCGAGGAACATGCAGGCGACCATACTCCGGTTACCACTGCGACAAAACAGGATGATTTCTTCGTCCATCTTATCCTCGATCTCATCAATCTGCATGGTTTGGATCCGCCCCAGTGGTATCAATGTGCCCCCGATATTGAACTCGGCATATTCCTCCGGTTCCCGCACGTCGATCAGGTTGATCTTTTCTCCGGCATCCATCCGGGCTTTCAGTTCTTCGACTGAGATATTTTGCATAAGCAATCTTTATTGTAAAGGATCTGGCAGGTTCGTGCTGTCCCTGGCCGGTTTATCCACCTGCAGCCACACATCAATGGTCTGCCCGGTCCGGATATGCTGGATCTTTTTTTCATCGTCAAACCGTTCCGGATTCTGTTTATAGATCCAGGCTCTCATCGTGTCGGTCACATTTGGATCGGCAACAACGGCACCGATGACAATACCATTTCCTTCGAGAATGGCTTTCGCATCTCCGAAACGCATGCCGGTAATCACCGGGACAGCAAATTCAGTTTTTCCAACCCCATCTCCCAGCACCAGTGAGATCACGCTTCCTTTCCGGATCCGCATTCCCGGGGTGATGGGCGCTCCATTGTACCATTGTTCCAATACATTATTCCGGGCAAAATCGGGTTTGAAAGTGGTATCTCCTATCTTCAGATCCATATTCTTCAACACCATCTCTGCATTCCTGTAACTGTATCCCACCAGGTTGGGCATTTCCACCAGGGGCGGTACAGTGCGGCTGATCAGCAGGTAAACCGTGCGGTTTGTTTTTACCACTTCATCCGCCTCGGGTATCTGTTTAATGACCACCAATGGCTGGAAAGTATCGGCATAGATTGAGTCTTGTATCTCCACGTCAAACCCGGCTTTTTTCAGTATCGACCTGGCCTCTTCAAATTTTTTTCCTGTTACCGATGGCACCGTAGAAGATTTCCCATGGGCCGTAATCCAATTGAGTGAAAAAAGGAAGAGAAAAAAAATAGCCAGCGCCAGTACGACAGCTGCCACAATATTGACCCATAAAGGACGATGTGTGATAAATCGAAACACGATTTGAATTTTTCCTGATTATTGTAATGCTTCTTCGACGATCCTGCTGTAAAATTCTTTTAAACTCCAGCCCATTGCCTTTACCTGTTGCGGTATGATGCTGGCCTCGGTCTGCCCCGGGATACTGTTCACTTCCAGCATATAGGGCCTCCCCTCCTGTTCATTATAAATAAAATCGATCCTAACTACTCCCCTGCAGTTGAAAATGGTATATACTTTCCGGGCGGCTTCCCTTACTTTTTCCGCAATGGCTTCCTCCACCACCGCTGGAGTTGTTTCGGTTGATTTCCCCTGGTATTTGGCTTCAAAATCAAAGAAAGCCATATCCGCATTTGCTTTTACTTCGGTAAGCGGGAGTTAAATAATATTGCCTTTCAATTTAAAAAAACCGAACGTGAAATACCT
>CAYSIU010000582.1:0-1794 GCA_964431095.1 uncultured Chitinophaga sp.
GAGTAAAAATAAAACATTGCCGAGTACCAGCCACCGGGGTACATAGGCCCACAACTTTTTTTTGATGATGAAAACGCCGAGACAGCAGAGGTTGGCCGCCGGGATCAACAGCAGACCCATTACATAACCAATCGTAATGATGGTTGATTGCAGGCTTCCGCTATGTATCCAATCTTTTACCAGCAATGAAACCGAAAGCAAAAAAAACAGGCCGCAGATAAATGAAAGTCTTGCCAAAAATAAAAGCCAGCGCACCGGGATTTTAGTCTAAAATAGTATTATTTTGTCAGCATAATCAAGAATGAATATGAAGAATCCGCTGCTGAAAAAGATCCTCCCTCATTGTATTGCTGTTGTTGTTTTCCTGGCCATATCACTGTTATTCTGCAAACCCGCATTGGATGGAAATGTGCTTAACCAGCACGACATAACGGGGTGGAAAGGAATGGCGCAAAACGCATTTGAATACAAAGCAAAACATGGTCACTTTCCCCTTTGGAACCCCAATCTTTTCAGCGGTATGCCCAATTACCAGGTAGCCATGGAAGGGAAAAGTGTGTTGCCGGATACCACCAAAGTATTCTCCCTCTGGCTGCCCAAGCCCATCAATTTTTTCTTCATCGCCTGCCTCTGCTTTTATGTCCTTTGCCTTTGTTTGCGTATGCGACCAGTGATCGGGATATTGGGTGCCCTGGCTTTTGCATTAGCAACTTATAATCCCATCATTATCGGGGTGGGACATGAGTCCAAAATGTGGGCGATTGCATTTATGCCGCTGGTCATTGCAGGATTGGTTTGCACGTTTGAAAAAAGATACTGGTTGGGTCTTGCACTTTCCACTTTTGGCATTTACCAGCAGATCGGCGTGAATCATGCGCAGATCACTTATTATACATTCCTTGTCGCCTTGGCCATCACGCTGAGCTACCTGGTAGTATGGATAAAGAATAAGGAATGGAAACACATTGCGATGGCAGCTGGTATCAGCCTGCTGGCTGTAATAATCGGGGTGGCGGGAAATGCATTGATTTTGAAAACAACGGCCGAGTATACAAAGTTCACCATGCGCGGCGGAAAAGATATCGAGATCTCGGGTGACACCGTCAAGGCGGTAAAAACTTCTGGACTCGATACCAGCTATGCATTTGAATACAGCATGGGAAAAACCGAAGCGGCTGTTATACTGATGCCAAAGGCATTTGGAGAAAGATCGGGGACCAGCGATGGAAGATTATATGCACTCGATGAAAATTCAAAAGTGGTCAAAAAACTCACCGACAGGGGAATTGATGAAGCAAGCGCCATCCAGGTAGCCAGTTCCCTTCCCAAATACTGGGGCGGCATTGATGGGGCGGCGGGTACTGCGGGACCTCCCTACCTCGGGGCTATTACTTGCTTGCTCGCGCTCATCGGTTTCGTGGTATATAAAGGCGCCGTTCGATGGGGATTGTTGGCTGTTTCCATCCTCGGCATCATGATGGCCTGGGGCAAGTACCTGCCGGGTTTCAATACTTTTTTATTCAATACACTTCCTTTATACAACAAATTCAGGGCGCCCACTATGAGGATGGGACTCACGCAAATGACCCTTCCCATCATGGCTGTGATAAGCCTGAATTTCTTGCCGTACCGGGATAAAAGCAGGGAACTCCTGAAAGCCGATTTTAAAAAAATACTCTATGCGGTTGGCAGTTTATTTGTATTGCTGATCCTCCTGTATATCGGGATGGACTACAGTTCATCCATCGATAAGGAGATCATCGCTGCCTATACCGATAAAAGTGGTTCAAATGA
>CAYSIU010000583.1:0-1793 GCA_964431095.1 uncultured Chitinophaga sp.
CCATCCCGAACAACATGTTATTCCCCCATGAGCAATTAAAAGTCGTATCGGGATAGGTCGGATCATACCCGTACAGGAAGGCCTTGTTGCCTCCCATGGCGAGGAACTGTCCCAAAATGTCGGCATACAGAATAGCTCCTTCGATGGTCATTTCAGACCGGCCGCTATAAGCCGAGTAGCCATATTCTGTGATATAAAGGGGCGTACCGGGCGGTAGGATATCTTTTTGCAGAGAATACAACGCGGCATTCATTAAACCGGGGTTTTGAGGTAATTGCCGGGCAGCGGGGGCACAGATATCATCAAAAGGATACCACTCGAATGTAAAAAAATTAAAATCCTTTATATGAGAATGTGCCCTCAGGTACTGTAAAAAGATCTGGGTCCATTTTTGTTCGGTGAAAGAGAAACCGTCTTCTGCTGTAGTGGCCAGTGAAGCAAAACCCGGCCCGCCCAGTTGGAGGGCAGGAGCGACTTTTTTGATCGCGTCGGCAAACAGGCAATAAAGAGCGGCATAATCCTCCGGGTTGATGCGTTGCCCCTCGGGTTCCTCGCCCATCTCCATTTCATTCACCGGGTATTTTTTTGACCGGAGGTATTGTAACAGCGCCTGCATATTTTCCGGCGTATCATATAAAAGCGCTACCGGGAACAAGGGTGGCTTATTATTACTAAGACCAGACTGAAAAAACCGGTCGATCCCTACTTGCTCCGTGTCAGGATCGAGATCGGCAGCCCTGTGCCAGGGATCGGTGGACGAAACATAGATCGTGCTTTGCGCCATATTAGAAGTGCCGTTTCGCACATAATTGATAAACTTCCTTTTCTCATTCAAATAACCAACCTGTATTTCTTTTATTGCAAAACCAAGCTGGTCGCGGATATCAGCAGCACTCCCAGCAGCTGTATGCGAGCTTGTTGTCATAGTGATCCGGATAAAACGCGCCACCTGGGGTTGGTTGGCCAGGGTGATCACTTTATTTTCACCGTGCAGGTCATTGACGGTTCCATTTGGAAAAGAATGCCAAAGCCCGGGTTCAAAAGGTTCAAAATAACTGTTCCCGATATCAGGAGCATAATCAGCGGTAAAAGAAAGAGCAAAAGGAGTTCCCCAGTTAATCCGAACGGCATTCACGGGCATGACTTTTCCAAGATCGATGATGATCCATTGTGGATGATGATCATTGGATTCTTTCGTAAAATATTCGTCGAGGTAAGGATTACTTTTCCAGTAGGTCGTACTATCGCCGTCATCTATCATAGAATAACCATCGTCATTGGCCTGGTCATGCGTGTTCCCGCGCCGGGGCAGGCGGTAACCATAGCATAATTGGATCGTACTCTTAGCGCTGGTATCCGACACCCAGTATCCCTGTTGCCTGTCCGGTTCGCTCCAGGTACCGCTTGGGTTCCAGTGCCAGGCTTCGTTGGCCAGTTCGGAACGCAACCTGTAACTGATAGGGCCGAATCCCACTGTTTTCATGATCGCGATGTTTTCGGGCGAAAGAATGAGATCGATATCTCCTTTGGAATGGCCATCAAATGCGGCACCGGCTGCCTGTGAAGGGATGAACCGGTTGACCGGGTGCCCGGGAGTATATTCTATCTCCACCACTCCTTTACCGGTCCTGGTCTTTTGTGCCGGCAATGGAGGAATGAACAATAAAATAAAACAGGAAGAAAGGAGCCACTTCATACGGTAGACTTACACAGGAAAAGTAATGGTAAATTCCGAATGAGATTACTTCCGGAAAAAATAAAATTACAAACTGGCAACATAAGAAAAGATTTAT
>CAYSIU010000584.1:0-1792 GCA_964431095.1 uncultured Chitinophaga sp.
AGTAATTCCTGTCCATGTGGAAATTATTTTTCCACAAAATACACTTTGGTCTGTTTTTCGCCGTTGAAAATCAAGTTTCGCCATTACTTCCATCAGAGAGGCGTGCCATCATTGCGCTTCAAAGCTTTCACCAGCTTATTTTTTACCATAAAATCGTTGCAAGATGAAAAAGTCACGGCTTGCTGGCTTATTGACCGGCCTAATGCTATTATTTTTTACAATTTCATGTCAAAAGGAAGCCAGTAACAGTATCCCGGCAGGGAAACAACGGGTGAGTATCAGGATGTCGGATAATCCTGTCAATTTTAGTGCTGTTAACGTAGATATACGAACGGTGGAGGTATTGGTATTGCCCGATAGTTGCAGTGGACGTGGCGACGAAGGGGATGAGGACGATGATGATCAGGATGGCGATCATGATGGTGTTTTCCATGATCATGATGGCGACCATGATCACCATGATTTCCATTGTGCGGTATGGGATACCCTTAACATCCGCCCCGGGGTCTACAATCTTCTCCACCTTACAAATGGAGCCGACACCATCCTGGCTTCAGGATTCACTGCCGCCGGCGACGTCAAAAAGATCCGCCTGACCCTCGGCACACAGAATTCCGTGGTCATCGATGGGGTACAATACCCTCTCTCACTCTGGAATAATTTCAACAGGGTAACTATACAGGTCAAGGGTGATGATATTGATCAGATAACCCGGGGGGACCTTCAAATCTGGCTTGATTTTAATGCAGGAGAGTCCATCGTAAACCTTTTCAACAATCATTTTGTATTGAAACCTTTCTTACGGATATGGGTACCGGCACAGACGGCCAGTATCAGCGGGATCGTTTTACCGGCCCAGGCTCAAGCCGTGGTGTCGGCCTATGCCAATGCGGATACCCTTGTGGCTTTCCCCGATGACGATGATGGGCGATTTAAGATCCGGGGATTGGAGGGTACGACAGCCACCGTGTTTATCAATGCCACGGCGAATGGGTACCATGATACCACGATCACCGCGGTGCCCTTACAACGAGGTATGAATACGGACATTGGAACAATACATTTACATAATTAGGGTTTGGTTAGTAGCAAAGCCCCGCATTTGGCGGGGTTTTTTTTAAAAGAGTCTACCGGGGATATTTCAGGATCCTGGTCCCTTCAATGTTGATGGTTTTCCGGTCATCATCTATATAGCTGACCTTTGCTTTGACAGCTCCTTCGTTGAGTAACTCAAACTGTACTTTTGTCTGGCCCAGGCCACCTTCAAAGCTGTTATTGCCTTTATAGTCCATTGCTTCAATGATCTGACCATTTACTTTGGCGAAAAGCTGGTCACCCTCCTTATAAAATTCAGCCATGGATTTGTCATTCATCTCATATAATCCTGCAATTTTTTTATAGGATGTATCATCCAGCATATATTCTTTACGTAATACTATGTCGAATTTTACCGTCATTTCATTTTGAGAGTTCTTCGATGTCTCCAGGATCCTTTTTAATGATCTTGGGTCAGATGAACTGAGATCTCCTGCGATATATTTATCGCCTTTGAAATAGATCTGTGTCACCAGGTCCTGGTCGCGGGTACCGGAGATACGCATGTGGATATGTGCGGGGCGTGTTTGGCCAGCGTTCACTTTATAAGGAACGGGGTGAATAGTCCTGAAATGATATTGGCCATCGGCCCCTGTCTTCCATGCAGCGCGATATACATAATCATCCGAAGTGTTATCATATACACCATTTTCATTGCAATGCCAGATCTTCACCAGGGCATTCTTTACAGGTTATT
>CAYSIU010000585.1:0-1777 GCA_964431095.1 uncultured Chitinophaga sp.
AAACCGAAACTAAAATCTTCGTTTAGATGCGATTCGTAAAATTTATGTTTCCAGTTAAGAATCAAGCCAGAAGACCCCGCAATAATGGCCGGAAGGATAACAATTCCCAGGATCTTCCTGTCCGACATATCTCCCGGCTGCGAAGGCTTTCTTATCTCAGCATGTTTTACATGTTTTAACCCGATAGCCAGATTGATCAGGCCGATGATCAAACCGAACCCTGCAGCAGAAAAAGCCGCGCCCCAGCTGTATTTGTTTCTAAGGATGGCAGCGGCAAAATTGCAGACAAGCGCCCCGATATTGATCCCCATGTAAAAGATGTTATAGGCAGAATCTTTCTTGATCTTCAGGTCTTCGCGATTATAAATATTGCCCAGGAGCGTGGAGATATTCGGTTTAAAGAAACCGTTGCCCAGGATGATCAACCCGAGAGCAACATAGAGCAGCGTCAGGTTATGCTGCACTGCCAGCAATAAGTACCCGGAGGCCATGAGCGAGCCTCCGATGAAAATAGATTTGATATAACCGAGCACCCGGTCGGCAAGCAGTCCACCCAGGAAAGGTGTTAAATAAACCAGGGCGATGAATGTTCCCACAATCCCGTTTGCTTCCGCATTATCCATTGACCAACCACCTTTCAATGCATCATTCAGGTACAAAAAAAGTATCCCGATCATCAGGTAATACGCAAATCGTTCCCACATTTCCGTGAAGAAAAGAACATACAATGCTCTTGGATGTTTGCCGGTTTGTGCAGGCTGATTCATACAGGTTTTTTTAGATTATCAATCAGTGTTACCAATTAGATATCACAACCAAAATACAGAAATTTAATTACCCGGAAACTTTTCTGTCTAACTTTAACGGATAGGGCCGATATTCGCAAGTCATTAAAGACCAACTATAGAACCAACCATGCGTATCCTTTTGCTCGGCGCCGGTGGCAGGGAACATGCACTTGCCTGGAAAATGGCGCAGAGCCCTCTTTGCGAGAAACTTTTTATCGCCCCGGGAAATGCCGGCACCTCCGGATGCGGCACCAACCTGAACTTTCCTTTTACGGATTTTGAAGCGGTCAAAAAAACCTGCATTAAAGAAAAAATCAGCCTCGTAGTGGTAGGCCCGGAAGAACCACTTGTAAGGGGCATTACCGATTTTTTGATCAGCGTCCCCTTACTGAATGAGCTCGATATCATTGGTCCTAATAAAACAGCCGCCCAACTGGAAGGCAGCAAGGCCTTTGCGAAAGCATTTATGATGCGGCATCGCATTCCCACTGCTTCTTATAAAGAGTTTACGGCCGGTAACTACCAGGAAGGGGTGGAATATCTCCGGCAGCACCGGTTGCCAATCGTACTGAAAGCAGATGGACTCGCGGCCGGCAAAGGAGTGGTAATCTGTGAACATCACCTTGAAGCCATTGCTGAATTCGAATTGATGATCCAGCGGGCCAAGTTCGGGGAAGCCGGGAAAAGAGTAGTGGTGGAACAGTTCCTGCAAGGAATCGAGATCTCGGTTTTTGTTTTAATGGACGGGAACCATTACCTGGTCCTGCCGGAGGCCAAGGATTATAAAAGAGTGGGAGAGGGTGACAGGGGACCTAATACCGGTGGGATGGGAGCGATCAGTCCCGTGCCCTTTGCCAATGCTTCTTTGCTGGAAAAAATAGAAGAAAAAATTATCCGCCCGACCATAGAAGGACTCAAAAAAGAGAAATTGGATTACCGGGGTTTTATTTTTTTCGGTTTGATGATCGTTAACGGCGAACCTTACATGA
>CAYSIU010000586.1:0-1756 GCA_964431095.1 uncultured Chitinophaga sp.
AGTCAATAAGTTTTTAAATTCAGAGATTGATGGATGACGAATTAAAATAAGGTTATAAGGTTGGGATGCTGTTGATTGATTTGCTACTACGGTTTTAAATTCAGAGACTCCTTTATGGCTAATTAAAATATGGTAATAAGGTTGAAATTCCATTGTCATAACGTTTTTCTAAACCTTAGTAGAAAATTGCGATCACAAGGCTCCCAACCTTATAACCTTATTTTTCCCTTTTCAATTGTGGTGATAATCGATGTAAAAAAACAGGGAAACTGGTGACAACGGTTTTAAACCTTAGTAGAAAGATATGATCACAAGGCTCCCAACCTTATCACCTTATTTTGCTTTCTTTGCTAACGGACTTGATCTTTCATTATTTTAATCACTTATTTTATTAATTCGCACTAGAAAAATATAATTGAACCAATTCCGCTTTTACCTGTTAATATTCAAAAACCACCTCAATGTCGTTACTTTTCTCACCGCTTACAATAAAGGATCTCACGTTAAAAAACCGGATTGTTATTTCGCCTATGTGTGAATATTCTTCTGTGGATGGCTTTGCAAACGATTGGCATCTTGTTCACCTGGGAAGCCGTGCGGTGGGTGGTGCTGCATTGATCGTACAGGAGGCGACGGCAGTGTCACCCGAAGGGCGTATAACCCCTGACGATATGGGTCTCTGGAAAGATGAGCACATAGATAAGTTAAAGCAAATCGTTTCTTTCATACACGAACATGGAGCCATAGCAGGTATACAATTAGCTCATGCCGGGAGGAAAGCAAGTTTTGCATCTCCATGGAAGGGTGGAAAGCAAATAAAATTAAGCGATGGAGGATGGAGATCGGTTGCCCCTTCAGCCCTGCCATTTTATGACGGCGATGAAGAACCTGAATCATTAAATACGGATGGAATAATCAAAGTGATCAACGACTTCAGGGCAGCAGCAACACGTGCACTGGAAGCCGGATAAAAAGTAATCGAAATACACGCTGCACATGGATACCTGCTGCACGAATTTTTGTCTCCGCTAAGCAATAAACGCAGTGATGAATATGGTGGACATTTTGATAACCGCACCAGGTTGCTGATGCAGGTAGTAGAAGCTGTACAGGAAATATGGCCCGCTTCCCTGCCCTTATTTGTTCGCATTTCCGCTTCCGACTGGGCCGATGATGGATGGGACATTGATCAATCTGCAAAGCTCGCTGCCCTATTGAAAGAAAAAGGGGTTGATCTTATTGATTGTTCGAGTGGCGGCAACTCTCCTCATATAAAAATACCGGTGGGTCCGGGATACCAGGTCTTGTTTGCCGATCGTATAAAAAACGAAGCGAAGATATTGACGGGTGCTGTGGGCATGATCACAGATGCAAGACAGGCTGAGGATATACTGGCGGCTGATAAAGCCGATCTTATCGTAATCGCCAGGCAATCTTTACGCGACCCTTATTTTCCCTTACATGCGGCAAAGGAACTGGGCGTGGAAGTGCCCTGGCCGAATCAATACCTGCGGGCGAAGCAGTAGATGCCGGTCGGGAATAAGTTTATAAGCAGTAATTTTTATCCACCGTTATTTCCTGCCGGTAAATAACGTAGCTTCATGTCCGTTATTCATCTTAATTTTTATACAATGAAAAAAATCATATCACTGATCGCTGCTACCGTTTGCCTGTTAGCTTTCTCCAGCCCCCGGGAAAAAAGCCAGGATGGCTGGATAAGTTTGTTTGATGGAAAATCATTGAACAATTGGAAAGT
>CAYSIU010000587.1:0-1754 GCA_964431095.1 uncultured Chitinophaga sp.
TCCCTGGCCGGATACCGAAGTGATGCCCGGGTTCATGCGCCGGTATGCAATTCCCGTTTCCCAATATTATGAGTTTCGGTTCTATATAGTGGGTAAACTCATTTCCCTTTCCTGCTATCTGATTGGATGGTTTATGCCCTTTTATTTCGCCGGGCGATTGGAAAGCGGCAATGTTTGTGAGTATTTCCGCATGCTGAATTATTTTCATGAACTGGGCATAAAAGAACATGACGATATCTTATACCAAATGGGTATGAAAGAAAAGGAACATGAGCTGTATTTCCTTGATAAAATAAAAAACAATAAGCTGTTGCCCCACTTTGAAAAATTTTTTTCCTGGGGCAAGCGAAAAAGCTTTAATGATGTGGACCTTGACAAAAAATATCCCGTGGAATCGTCCGCCACTTATTGCAGGAGTAAAGACCCGTAACCACTATTGATTCAGCAGATCATAAAAGATCCCGAATATTCAACTGACGAATAGGCCCGGGAATAGGTTCCTGTTTGCAGATTGTTCATCATTATTCGATATCCCTATCCTGTATTCAATATCCTTCCCCCTGTTTAATTGTAACTTTGATTCATGCATCCAAAGAAGACTCTCGTACTTGGCGCATCGGGTAATCCTTCGCGTTATAGTTATCTTGCGATACAACGGTTGCGGCTTTATGGGCACCCTGTAGTGGCGATCGGCCGCGTAATTACCCGGGTAGCGGATGTTAATGTGGGCACTGTTCAGGAGGCATTTGATGGAATTGATACGGTAACATTGTATCTCAACCCCCAGCACCAGCGGGAATACTACGATTATATTCTTTCTCTTCGGCCCAAACGCATCATCTTCAACCCCGGCGCAGAAAATGCTGAGTTGGCGCATCTTGCAACAGGTAAAGGAATCGCCACAGAGGAAGCCTGCACGCTGGTTTTACTAAGCACACACCAGTATTAATATAGTAAATCAACAAAAGTGTTGCCCGGAGTTTTACGAAATGCCCCGGGTACTACTCCTCAATCTGCTACGAATCCTTGCATGGTCACTTGGAACTATTTAAAACTTTCACAAATCTTGTGTCACCGTCCCCACTGAAAACTGCAGTTGAGTTTCCTGACTGCCGAACAATATCCTATTGACTTAAAAAAGTTCAAATGAAAAACCTTCGTACAGCCGTACTTTGCGCAGGTATTGCGCTTTGCAGCCTGGGTTCTTTTGCACAGAACCCGACCATCCCAATCAATGAGCCTGATTACAACAAACCCAAACTGTTTGCTAACCTGCCGGACAGGATCCCCGTAAGTGTGGATGACATGAACAGTTTTTTCAATACTCAACTGGGTCAGACTATCAGCCTGAGTTTATCCACGGATGTTCAGACCCGGTTTGAAGGGACCGTGATAGCCCTTAGCGGGAGCAACCCGGACCGGATTGAAACCATCATTATCCGTTCTACAAATTTCAATGGCGCAAGATTTACCCTTTCCAGGATCACCAACGCCGACGGCAGCCTGTCCTACACCGGCAGGATCATCAGCTTTCAGCATGGCGACCTGTATGAACTGCAAAACAAGAATGGAGTATTCGTCCTTGTAAAAAGAAATTTCTATGACCTGGTTAACGAGGAATATTATTCACCCAAAAACTTAACATACCTGACCCGTTGTTACATCGGGGTCCCTTTTCTTAGTACCTATTGAAACACTTTAAATACACATAGTTATGAAAAATTAACACAGATCAGGCCTTGTGGATTTGGTAA
>CAYSIU010000588.1:0-1751 GCA_964431095.1 uncultured Chitinophaga sp.
CGAACACGTGTCGGCGGTCACCGCCTCCATCGCCGGCAGCATTGAGATTCACAACCACTACGAGCTTCTTCAGCTACTTTGGCATTGCACCGGGTAGTTGCGGTTTGCCAGCCGTTCCGACAAATATGCTCCAAATGATCAGCACGGGAGGCGGCAATTGTATTGCGTTTGCACGACATGCCATTTCTGCGTTGCTGGGATCGGCTGCAGGACTTAATATTCCTTACCCGACTGGCACGCATGATTTCACCAGTTTGTATAATGCTATTAAGGCAGCATTAACGACCTGTAATTGCAGTGGCACATTGTTCAACCAACTGGAATATATCAGTTCATTGGAGGGACCCTGGTGTAGCGCACTGAACAACCTGCAGTCCATTGTTGAAAATGTTGGAGCATTACCCAACGAGCAGGGACTGGCTGTGAATGCTTATCCCAATCCTTTCAACAACGTGATCAACTTCAGGTTTGTTTCGCCGGAATCCGGCCAGGTACAACTTGAGATCTATGACCTGAAGGGCGCCAAACTCAATGTGGTTTATAGCGGTTGGGTGAAGGGTGGAGAAGTTCATACAATTCACTATGATGTTCCGACACTGCAACAAGTAGTATTGATCTATAAACTGTCGGTAGGGAAACGTTCTGTCATGGGTAAGCTTTTCCCGGGAGGTACGATCATGCCTAACAATGAACCATAATGAAAAACTGAATCGACCCAAAAGGCTGTCTCTTTGAGACAGCCTTTTTTATTAGCGATCTGTTAATAATTACTGAACTTGATAAATGATCTTGAAATCATATTCCCTTCTTTCCGTTTGAGCAGCACGATATATTTTCCGGGCATCAGTCCTCCCATGTCCCTTTCAAATTCAGTGATCTCCCCGGTGCACTCCATATGATCCGTAAATATTACCCTGCCGGTGATATCAATTACATTCACGATAAAGGATCCTCTTTCGGGGGATTCCACTTTCAGCTTCAGCAAATTGAAAACCGGCTCAATCGGAAGAATCCTCGTTCCATAAAAGTGTTCCCTTTTTACCTGCACCACCTGGCTGTAATAAGAACGCCCGTCCATGTCCACTTGTCTCAACCTGTAGTAGGAAAGTAAAAGAGGTAAACTATCTTCAAAAGAGTATTGTTTCTCATCGCTTGAAGTTGCTGAACCAGTGGTCCGGCCGATAGGAATAAAATGGTCCCCATCCGCTGAACGTTGTATCTCGAAGTAGGAGTTATCTTTTTCCGACAATGTGGCCCAGCGCAAAAGATTCTTATCACCGTATTTAGCGGCAATAAAGAATTTGAAAATAACAGGAAGCGGTGTGATCGCATTGGAGGCGGTAATATTATAACTGCAATTCGAACCCGAATACCCGTCTATTGCGACATACACCCGGCTACCTGCTAATAGACCGCTGGCAGTGGCTGTAACGGTTCCGCCTGCTCCTGTAGAACAGGTTATGGGAATGAGACTGCTGCAGGTCCCCTTAAAAAAACCGATCTGGAAGCCATTACTGCTATTTCCATTGCCATTGTCACAGGCGATATTATCAATTGTAATGGTAGAGCTGCCGTTATTCTGGACAAGAAAAGTATACCAGGCCGTGTTTTCAAGCGTAACAGCACAAAGCTGGCTGGGTAAAACACCAGGGCCGGGGGTATGGCAGGCATTATTATCAAATACAGGCATGGCGCTGATATAAGTAGCCCCGGCACAATCGTCATTCGGGGGCGTATAATAGCTGGCTGAA
>CAYSIU010000589.1:0-1744 GCA_964431095.1 uncultured Chitinophaga sp.
AGACCGGGCGTGATGCCTAATTGCGGATGAAAGCTGGTTACCACATCCACCCGGAATGATCCTGTCATCAATCCCAACCCGATCCATTCCGATGAAGTGGCGGTGGCGATCCCCGCCCTGACCCATAACCGGGGAACGAATTGATACTGCATCCCCGCATTTACATTTACCGGGCGGTCCTCTTCCTTTTCAATTTCAAGACTGATAAAAAACTTTTCGGAGGCATCATAACCGGCACCAAAAGAATAAACGGATGATAATCGTTCCTGATGGTCCTTCCCGAATTTCCCGCCCATGGGATCAGCGGCATGAATTCCCACCTGCAGTTTTTCTGAAATGTGCAGAACGACACCCAGCGCAACACTCATCGCTGCTGCATTACCATAACCTCCTGCCATGCTGATACCATTGTAATTGAATTGTAATCCTGCATCTGCTTTTTCACCGAGCTTCCTGGCATAGGCAAGCCCCAGTTGTGTTTCATTATAATCACTGAAACCGTAATACCCCGCCTTCCAGCCAAAATTGCCGGAACGGGTTGGAAGCCCGATTGCCGCCGTGTAAAGTGCCAGTTCTTTCAATAAGAATCTTCGTTCTCCATACACACCCACGGAAGCATTTTTCAACTGTGCCAGTGATGCAGGATTGGCTGTAAAAGAAAAGACATCCACATGATCCCGGCTATAGGCAATCAAACCGGTATAAGAAGCAGCTATTGGTCGGCGAAGGGTTTGCGCTCCTGCATTCAGATGAAGAAACAGGCCTAAAAAAAATAGCCATTGTTTTGTTTTTTTAACCACACGATGAAGATTTGCGAGAAAGTTACAGGGATGAAATGGAGCTAAAAAAATGTAAACGATTATAAGTATTTGCGTTCGTTTTTGAGACTCCTGCGCAGTTTGAAATCGTTTCAGAGAAAACTTGTCGGATCGGGACGGTCAGACAAATGTTACATTTGCGCATGCAATTATTAGATGGCAAAATAGCTTCCCGGGCGATCCGGGAGGAATTGAAACTGGATGTGGCACAATTGGCAGCAGAAGGAAAAAAAATCCCGCACCTGGCCGCCGTACTGGTAGGTCAACATGGCGCCAGCGAAACCTATGTGGCGGCGAAAGTAAAAGCCTGCGAAGAAGTAGGGTTCCGATCCACCCTTATCCGTTTTGAAGAAGATATCCCTGCTGTAAAACTGTTGGAAAAGTTAGAGGACCTGAACAGCGATCCGGATGTCGATGGCATTCTCGTTCAACTCCCGCTCCCCAAACATATTTCCGAAAAATCAGTGATCAACGCCATTGAACCGGACAAAGACGTGGATGGCTTTCACCCGGTGAATGTGGGGAGAATGGTACTTGGAACACCCGGTTTTGTTTCAGCCACTCCTCATGGGATCATGTTATTGCTGGAGCATTTTCAGATTGAGACGAAAGGGAAACACGCCGTGGTGCTGGGTCGCAGCAATATCGTGGGACGGCCGATGAGCATCCTGCTGAGCAGCAACAGCAAGTCCGGTAATTGTACTGTCACTGTCTGTCATTCACAGACCCGGAACATAAAAGAGCTCTGCCTTGAAGCGGATATCATCGTGGCGGCATTGGGCCGTCCTGAATTTGTAAAAGCCGATATGGTAAAGGAGGATTTGAATGTGATCGATGTAGGTATTACAAGAGTGCAGGATGAATGCAAAAAAATCCGGTTTAAATTAAAATGGTAAGTCCAAATAGAAACATTAGCCACCAAACAT
>CAYSIU010000590.1:0-1733 GCA_964431095.1 uncultured Chitinophaga sp.
CACCCCTTAAGCCGTCTTTATTCAACGGAAGTTTTGACAATTCATCGATCGCTTCCTGTATTTTCTCTTCCGCGTCTGCAGTGGGCGTAATTGTTTTTATCACGGCGACGTCGGGAATTGAGCGGTCTCCCCCGGCATATCCCACCCTGCTGAAATCAGGAAAGATATTTCCTTTTTCATCCGGGATATATTCCAGGCTACCTTGCTGATTGACATGAACGAATTTTGATTGCCATTTCTCTTTTTCCCGGAAGGAAAAAAATGAAATGACAGCAAAAAAAATAACGGCAAATAGCAATTTATGGGACATTGTGCAGGGGCGTAATGATGCCTATAATATTCCTACAAAAAATCTATATTTAAACAGCCATGCCAGAATAGTTGAATAGTTTGCTAACCATATAAAATGAGGGCTGGGCATTTATTATTCTATTGCCGGTAACCCCAAAAACCCGCCTACTAGAATTTGTGCGGCACAGGGAACGGAGAAACTTAAATAAAGAAATATGAACAGGATAGCACTGAAATTTTTTTCTTTCCTGATCGCCCTGGTTAACACCTGCTTTGTCTATGCACAATCATCCCCGGCTGTTTATAATGTAAAAGATTTCGGAGCCAAAGGTGATGGTACCACTATGGATACCCGCGCCATCAATAAGACAATCGATCAGGTTGCCGCTGCAGGGGGAGGAACGGTTTATTTCCCGGCGGGAAATTACCTGTCGGGGTCCATCCATCTTCAAAGCAATATCACTTTATACATAGGCCAGGGAGCAACCCTGGTAGCTGCGTCCGACTCCACGCAATTTGATGCTCCTGAAAAGTCTGTCAATGATACTTACCAGGATTATGGTCACAGCCACTGGCATAATAGTTTTATCTGGGGAGAAAAGCTGCATGATGTATCTATTATTGGTGCAGGTACGATATGGGGTAAGGGGCTGGTGAGAAGCGGCAGGAACGGCGATGGTAAACCCAACAAAGCCATTAGTCTTCTACTTTGCCGGAATGTGATCCTCCGCGACATCACAATTTCTCATGGAGGTTGGTTTGCCATCCTGGCAACAGGGGTCGACAACCTCACTATAGACAATCTTAAAGTAGACACGAACCGGGATGGCTTTGATATCGATTGCTGCAAGGATGTCAGGGTGTCCAATTGCACGGTGAACTCTCTTTTCGATGATGGCATTTGCCTGAAAAGCTCTTTTGGGCTGGGTTATGCCAAAGCCACCGAAAATGTTACGATTACCAATTGCCAGGTGAGTGGTTATGATGAAGGTACTTTACTCGACGGGACGTTCCGACGTAATAAAAAATATAATGACAGTACGGACAATGGCCCCACCGGCCGTATCAAATTCGGAACGGAGTCCAATGGGGGATTCAAAAATATCAGTATCTCCAATTGTGTCTTCGATCAGTGCCGCGGCCTGGCGCTGGAAACGGTAGACGGAGCTTTACTGGAGGACGTGACCATCAACAATATCACGATGCGGAATATTGTGAATGCACCTTTTTTTATCCGCCTGGGTGCCAGGATGCGTGGCCCTGATACGATCGCCATCGGCCAATGCCATAGGATTATTATCAGTAATGTGGTGGCATGGAATGTTGATTCAAAATATGGCTCCATTATCAGTGGGTTGCCTGGTCATAATATCGAAGATCTGCAGTTGAGCAATATCCGCATTTATTACAACGGGCTCGGCCCCAAACACGCGCTCCACCGC
>CAYSIU010000591.1:0-1721 GCA_964431095.1 uncultured Chitinophaga sp.
CTACCGGTCTTGTTCGTACACGAACACCCTCTACAATGGACCTGTGCAGCGTGAGTTTATGCCGGAGCCTTTTATTGAATTCTGAAATAAGGATCACCCCGTTCTGGACACAAATACCGAAAAGGGCAATGAAACCCACTCCTGCAGAAATTCCAAAATTGATACCGGTGATATGCAAAGCGAGGATCCCCCCGATCAGGGCAAAAGGAACATTGACCAGCACCAGCGCCGCGTCTTTTACATTCCCGAATGTAATAAACAACAGCACGAAAATCGTCATCAAACTGATCGGGACTACCTGGCCCAGCCGTTTGGTGGCCCTTACCTGGTTTTCAAATTCACCCGTCCAATTCACACTATATCCCGGCGGAAATTTTATATTGGTGCTCACCTTATGCTGCGCTTCTTTGATCGTGCTTCCCAAATCGCGGTCCCGCACGGTGAATTTTACTCCGATAAATCTTTTTGTATTATCCCGGTAAATAAACGCCGCACCGGTCAACTTGGTAATGGTCCCGATCTCCTTTAACGGAATCTTTTCTCCGCGTAGAGTAGGCACCATGATATTGGCAATATCTTCTTCGTCTTTGCGATAATCTTTCTGGTAGCGGATGCGGATATCGAATTTCCTTTCCCCCTCGTATTTCACCGTTGCCGTTTTCCCGCCGATAGCCATTTCAATCACCGCCTGTGCATCAGCTTTATTCACCCCGTAGATCGCCATTTTCTCCTCGTTCAGCTCTACGCTGATCTCCGGCTGACCGATATTGCGCATCACGCCATAGTCGTTGATCCCTTTCACTTCTTTTATCTGCCGCAACACGGCATCCGCCAATGTATCCAGTGTATGCAGGTCATCCCCAAATATCTTTACAGCGTTGTCGGCGTTCATGCCTGCGACCGCTTCATGCACATTGTCAATAATGGGCTGAGAATAATTGTAGACAATACCCTGGTAATTCTTCAATTTCGAATCCATCAGATCAATCAATTTATCCTTGCTTATTTTATGCTCCCATTCTTTATGGGGTTTCAGGTTCACCTGCATTTGTACATAATAGAATCCGCTGGGATCCGTTCCATCGTTGGAACGCCCGGTTTGAGAAAGTACATTATTCACTTCCTGGAAACTCATAATATCTTTCCGCAAAACGCTGACCATCTTTACCGTCTCCGACAATGAGCTGCTCATCGGAAGCTTTGCTTCCACCCACAATGCCCCCTCATTGAGCTCGGGTAAAAATTCTGTTCCCAACCATTTAACAGAAAACAGCGTCACCGCCATAAATAAAAAAGCAAGCAGCAGGCTTTTTCGTTTATTATGAAATGTCCAATGAAAAGCATCCCCCACGGCTTTATTGAAAAACCCTGCAATGAAATTCTTTTTCTCCCTTACATTCTTTTTCAGCAGGAAAGAGCAGAGCACCGGGACCAGCGTCAGTGTGAATATCAATGCCCCCAATAAAGCAAAGCCAAGGGTCCAGGCAAGCGGCGAGAACATTTTACCCTCCACCTTCTCAAAAGAAAATATCGGCAACAGGGCGGTGATGATAATCAGCTTGGAAAAGAATACAGCTTTTCCCATTTCCGCTCCGGTTTTCCTGATCAATCCCAGCTTCGCCAGCCGGTTGAACCGTTCCATTCCGTTTTTATGCGCCAGGTGATCCAACGCCACAAACACTCCCTCCACCATCACCACGGCTCCGTCGATGATAATTCCA
>CAYSIU010000592.1:0-1720 GCA_964431095.1 uncultured Chitinophaga sp.
TGGCCTGCCAGCAGGGTAAAAACATCTTCCCGGAAATCCACTGACAGTTTTCCTTCGTCACCTGCGCTGTTCATATTCTTTATTCCCAGGGAGAACTGGTGGCGGTATTTCGCCGAGGGGAATAGTTGTTTTATCCATTCCTTTACTTTGCCCGGCAGGAGGTATAGGTTACAAAGCTGCCATTCGGGCAGGGGCTCTGTCTCCAGCACCGTTGCTGCGCTTATACCATACAGTGAGCTCCATACCCTGTTTGCTTCCCCCGGTTTGAAATCGTTAAGCGGGATTAATACGCTGGGAGAATAATCATAGGCCACCTGTATTTCATAATAATTCTCATTCAGGACCGGGTAAGCCGCAAGGAAACTGGCCAGTTCCTTCTCATCCCATTCATTGGCTGTACAATAAGCAAGCTGGTAAAGGGCTGTGCCCTGCTGATCGGTCAGGGCGAAGCCTGCGTGTTTTTCACCAATCCGGAAAGTGAGCACCCGTTGCGGGTTCCCTTGTTTATTATCCTGTATATAAAATAATTGCTTCAAGCACTGGTCTCCTTCCGGCAATAATAGACAAAATTTAAATATCGTAGGTTTGCGCCCTTTCCATGATTCCCACGAAACGAATGAGTGTGATCAGCTATGCCGGTCGAAGAAAATAAATTACAGGTTGCGGTCAGCAACAGGCAGATATTGAAAATCGCTTTGCCCATCAGCATGGCCCTCTTGGTACCCCAGATCAATTTTATCACCAATAACATTTTTGTCAGCGGGATCGGGGAAACGGAATTGGGCACTGCCGGTATCACCGGTGTTTATTACCTGGTATTTGCACTGGTTGGAAATGGATTGAACAGCGGGCTTCAGGGACTGTTGGCAAGACGCGCCGGTGAAAACAGGCCCGCCGAAATCGGGAAACTATATTCACAGGGTCTTTGGATCGCGCTGTTCTTTGCACTGGCCGGCATTTTATTGACCTATCTTTTTGCCCCTTTTTTCCTTTCTTACAGTCTTCATTCAGAAAAAGTACGCAGTGAAGCCACCGCATTCCTGAGAATACGCGTCGCGGGTATACCCTTCCTGTACTTTTTCCAGATGTGCAATGCCCTGTTGGTAGGGACCAACAACAGCCGGTATATGAAATTCGGGTTCTGGACACAGGCGGGGCTCAATATCCTGCTTGATTATTCATTGATATATGGTCATTTTGGGTTTCCAAAACTGGGTTTTAACGGGGCGGCTTATGCCTCTGTGATCTCCGAGATCGCCGGGATGCTGGTAGTACTGGGGATCATTTTTTACAAGAAATTTCATCACCGCTTCTCGCTTTTCGTTCAACCCTGACGTTGTATGTGTTTCCGGATGACCTGGCACTAGGTGGAAAAATGGCTGATCATGATACTGGCCTGGCGGCTTTTTTCCATTGTCATCGATAACAATGGCGAAAGACCATTGGCCATCAGCAATGCCATGAGGAATATTTTCGGGCTCTTTGGCATTTTTGTCTGGGCGTTTGCCAGCACCAGCAATGCCATGGTGAGCAATATCATCGGGCAGGGGAAAAAAGAGCAGGTGATTTTACTCATCAACAAGATCATGCGTTTTAGCATCGGTTTTACGCTTATACTTTGTGTGCTGATCAATCTTTTAACCGCGTTTTTCTTGAGTATTTACGTGCTTGACATGATGTGTGCCCATGAAACCACTACTGTTATTCGCATTTTGTCTGC
>CAYSIU010000593.1:0-1699 GCA_964431095.1 uncultured Chitinophaga sp.
ACGATCTCTAACCCCCAAAACGATAATACGTTTTATGGAGAAGTGATGGTTTCGAGGGTGTCGGCGTTCCGAACCTTGATTCTTTCCGATCACGAGGCCAAGCTCGTTGGATTCAGAATACGATCGCAGAGACCTTCCGGTTTGCGAAGAGACGGTCGCTTGAGTTGAACTGCCAGTCATCTCAATAATGCGCGTTCTAGCCCTCGTACCATACCCCTACGACACTGCTCCGGGTCAGCGCTATCGGATCGAGCAGTGGGCTCCGCTCCTCGAGCACGCAGACATCCAAATTACTTTTGAACCATTTCGCAGCTTTTCACTGCACTCTCTGCTATCGCGACCGGGAAATACCTCAAAGAAGGTTTTGCTAACAGCTCTTGAATCAGTCCGTCGCCTGAAGGTGCTCAGACAGATCAATAATTTCGACCTCGTCTATGTTTACAAAGAGGTGGCGCTGGTCGGGCCGGCCCTGATCGAACACTATATCGGGTCGAAGAAAGTACCGCTGGTGTTTGATTTCGATGATGCCATCTATTTACATTCGCCCTATGGCACGCCGGCAAATCGCTATTTTCGTCTCGTGAAATTTCCCGGGAAAACGCGCAAGATATGCGAGCTGGCGTCACACGTAATTGTGGGTAATGCTCATCTCGCCGAGTACGCTTCACGCTTCAATCGCCACGTTACAATCGTTCCGTCAACGATTGACACAGAGAAATATGAGCGAAACGGTTTGAGCCGTAACGGCGATCGCCCGGTAATCGGTCGGAGTGGAAGCTATAGCACTCTGCCGCACTTCGATATTATCCGGCGGGCGCTGACGCGACTCGCAGAAAAAGAAGAATTTCGGGTTCGCATGATCAGCACCACCACCGATTATGAAATTGACGGCGTTGATGTTGAAGCGATTCTCTGGCGTCCGGAAACCGAGGTCGCTGATTTGGCCCCGATCGACATTGGCATCATGCCCTTGCCCGACGACGAATGGACCCGCGGAAAGTGTGGCCAAAAGGCCTTACAATACATGGCGCTTGGCATTCCGACAGTCTGTTCGCCGGTCGGCGCCAATTCCACGATCATTCAAGACGGAGAAAACGGATTGCTCGCGCAAACGGAAGATCAATGGATCGAGAAGCTGACTCGATTGCTCCATTCGCGGCCCTTACGCGAACGTCTGGGCAAAGCCGGCCGGGCGACTGTTGAAGCTGGATATTCCTTATCACTCCACGCTCCCAGAGTCCGTCAGGTTTTTGAATCTGCCATCAATCAACATAAGAACGCGCGCAATTCGTTTTGAATCGTGAATCAGGCGCGACGGATGCTGGAGTAGGCCCGCGGGATAAGTTCGATCGCTATTCACAAATCTTTGGTTAGAACACCAATCAAGAGAGCATCGCTGCATCGAGTAGAGACTTGACTAATAATCGAGCCGGCACGCATCGTGAACACTCTGGCGTCGAGATCTTAGCGCCGCCTAACGAAGTATTGATCCAACCCGCCCAGGGTTGGGTCTCGCTGAATCTCCGCGGGCTCTGGGAATATCGCGAACTTCTCTTCTTCCTGGCCTGGCGCGACGTCAAGATTCGTTACAAGCAGACAGCGCTGGGAATGGCGTGGGCGGTCCTGCAACCGTTCTTGGCGATGCTCCTGTTCTCGATATTCTTGGGCAGGCTTGCCCGAATGCCTTCGGACAACGCGC
>CAYSIU010000594.1:0-1689 GCA_964431095.1 uncultured Chitinophaga sp.
GACGGATGGATCCCTTTTTTATAAAACATCGGAAGGTCGCGATGACATGCCCAGTTTTAAAAAGAAAATTCCGGATGCAGACGATATTTGGAATATTATCAATTTCGTCAGGACCTTAAAGAAATAATCAATGTGTCCGGCCAAAAACCAGCCCTTTCCAGAGCTGGTTTTTTTATGGATACCGGTGTCTTTTTTCTGACAAAAATCATATATCAGGGTGATTGAAATAATCCGTTCATCCGTCATGCCACTTTAATTTTCCTCTTCAAATTTTTCAATCTCAGTTATATGGAATCTGAAATTCCCGGAGGTACCAGAAAAAAATTTCTTTGGTGGGGTACCGCTGCACTGGTCTCTATCACCGCATTCCGCTTTTGGGGCAAACAAAAAAAGAAAGAGAAACAAACTACAAAAATGCTGACCCGGGATGGTCACCTGGTAGAAGTTGATAAACGCCTTGTGATTGGTGGCGGGAAAAAAATCAGTAACAGGGAATTGCAGCAATGGATTAATGATAAACCTGCACAATAGTAAACCGCTTTTCTATGAGTTGTACCTGTAATCAATCTGAGGGTGGCTGTTCAAAAAATTCAAGACGCGAATTCCTTCTAAGCGGGCTGCTGGCTACAGTGGCTGTTGCAGGTTGTACGGGTAATAAAAACCCTTTCACCCCCGAAGAAGATGTGGTGCTGACGGGTGAAAAAGTAAAACTGCTTTCGGTGGATGGTGAGATCATTGAAGTAGATAAGGCGTACCTGAAGCCTGTACCCGAAATAAGATCCCTCAGCAACAGCGAAGAAAGAAAAGGCATGCCCGGGAAAAAATTCGTAATGGTAATCGATCTCTCCCGTTGCAAAAATCTTAAAAAATGCCAGCAGGCCTGTGATCATATGCATCATGTACATCCCGGGCAAAACTGGATCAAAATTTATGGAATGCAGGAGGGCGACCATACAGCTCCTTACTGGCAACCCACTACCTGCATGCATTGTGACGAGCCACCCTGTGTAAAAGTATGCCCGGTAGATGCAACTTTTAAACGGCAGGATGGAATTGTATTGATCGACAGCAATCGTTGTATTGGCTGCCGCTTTTGTATGGCTGCCTGCCCTTATTCTACCCGCGTATTCAATTGGGAAAAACCGGATTTACCGGAGGATATAGCAAATAAAAAATACTCCTGCGAAACCAGTGTGCCACAGAAAAAGGGAACGGTGGGTAAATGTGATTTCTGCCCCGATATGGTCAGGAAGGGTCAGTTACCTCATTGCGTTTCGGCTTGTCCGAATGGTGTTTTCCTGTTTGGAGACATGAACGAAGATGCTGTCACCAATGGAGCCGAAACATTTCGTTTCAGCGATCTGATAAAAGATAAATCAGGATATCGCCTGATGGAAGATCTTGGCACCAAGCCAAGTGTGTATTACTTGCCACCCGTAAACCGGAGTTTCCCATATGAATCGGGGCTGGAAAATCAAAAAGAATCCGCTAAATGATAAATTATTGATCTTGGAAAACCTGGCATTACTGAACAATGAACAGATCACACACGATCTTTTGCCGCAAAAATTCGGCAGAAGAGGCAAGATCTGGGTTGCTATTCTTATCCTGTTCTGTGTGGTTGGGGCTTATGCTTATTCACGGCAGCTCCAAAAACATCTTCTCCTTCTATAACAACCTCACCCTGAT
>CAYSIU010000595.1:0-1684 GCA_964431095.1 uncultured Chitinophaga sp.
CTGCCCCATTACCTGGGGTCGAAATTCTGAACAATGTCTGACGGCCCCGCCCGACCTCTGTAACTATGGAATTTTAGACTTCCTTGCATCCTGTATCCAGCAAACCCTGGATATGAGAATCCCCTTTTTTGTTTTTTTGCTTTTGCCTCTTTTATCGGCCGGCCAGTACGATGAACATATTATTGCTTTTGAAAAAAGCATACCGCCAAATTTGGGTAAGCGGATCAATCTTCCTGAACCCGGCTACAACGCCAATTTTAATATTGATGCTATTGCTGATTACAGGATAAAAACGAGAACTTACGTGATAACATCTGATTCTGTCTATCGCAGGATTTTCTGGCAATACCGGTTTACCAAAGACTCCCTGAAAATTTACAGTGGCAATACCAGTGATTACTATTATCAATGGATGGTCCGGCATTTGCGGGACTCAGTGCCAGCCTTCGATTTTTCGAAGCAGGAACTGGTATTGTATTCGGCCTGCGGACAATGTCTTGCCTATTGCCATCATGAAGAAGGGGATGATGCCTGCCATCGCAATGTCTGCATTTTTATGCACGCATGGTTTGTAAGGGATAAACAGCCTCCCTATTTCGTGAAGAATGAGAGGTTTAAAACCCTGTAAGCTCCTCCAATTGTTCAATAAAATCTTTTCTGTCGATCATCCGCGCTCCAAAACTTTTAAGGTATTCCGTATATACCTGGCAATCGATCAACCGGACATCCTCTGCTTGTAATTGCTGTACATATTTTATAAAGGCAAAACGGGATGCATGGTTTACTTCGCTGAACATGCTTTCTCCAAAAAAGACTTTCCCGAGTCTTATACCATAAAGTCCACCCACTAATTTTCCATCATTCCATACCTCGGCACTCTGTGCATACCCGAGTTCATGCATTTTGCAATAAGCTTTTTCCACTTCGTCTGTTATCCAGGTGCCTGCCTGCCCGGGCCGTTTTATTTCCTTACAATGATGGATAACCCTGGCAAAAGCCTGGTTAATGGTGAACCGGAATTCATCCTTTTTCAGTAATGACTTTGTGGATTTACTGACGATCATTTCTGCCGGGTATAAAACGAACCTTGGATCAGGGCACCACCACAGGATCGTATCCCTTTCGTACCAGGGGAATATACCGCTTCGGTAAGCAGCCAGCAATCTTTCGGGCGAAAGATCACCTCCCATCGCCAGCAATCCATCGGGTTCGGCAAACCGGACCGGCGGGAAACTGATCTCATTATCAAGGGCAAATAAAGGCATGAACAAGAAGAGAGAATTATACGGCAATGACTTCAACCGTAGCATTGATGCCCCTGTCTGTGATGGCATCACATTGGGGTTTCAGGTCATCATAGTTGCCATTTTTGACGGCATATTTTCCCTGGAAGTGGATGATATACGCGCATTGTTCAGCCTGCTCCGGTGAATGACCGCAGACTTTTACCAGGGTTTCGATCACCCATTCAAATGTGTTGACATCATCGTTCCAGACGATCAGGTTGCAGGGCTCATCGAGTTGAGTCATCACCCCGGTTTCTTCGAGCCTGTCAGTTTGAGTATGGCCCTTTGCTGTATTCATCAGGAACAAAAATACATCTTTGTTTCTGTTGTTTTTGTACTTTTAAGTAAAATCATTATATGCAACGAGTGATTGGGCTTGGAGGACCCTTCATGAAAGT
>CAYSIU010000596.1:0-1683 GCA_964431095.1 uncultured Chitinophaga sp.
AAGGCAGGAAAAGCAGGTTTAAATTACAAGGCGACGTACAGTTCGATACCGTGGCTCCCAAATGTTCCTGGATCACACCCGTACCAGGTGGCGTGGGACCGATGACGATCGCAGCGCTGCTGAAGAATACTTTCGTTTCCTGCACAAGAAAAAATTGACGCTCCACCCTTCCCCTGAAGCGGAGAGACAAATGGAACTAATGAAGCAATCAAATAAAATCATTACATCTCTTCCTGTGATGGAACATTTTTACACCCTGCAGGGAGAAGGATTTCATCAGGGCAGGGCGGCTTATTTTATCCGGCTGGGGGGCTGTGATGTGGGTTGTGTATGGTGTGATGTAAAAGAAAGCTGGGATGCGGAAAAGCATTCATTGATTAACATTGAAAGTTTAAAGTACAGTGTCAGGGAAACTCCTGCGGAAATAGTGGTCATCGCCGGTGGCGAGCCCCTGATGCACGATCTTGATGAACTGACAAAAGAGTTACAGGCGGTGGGATTAAAGACGCATCTGGAAACGTCCGGCGCTTACCCGCTCAGCGGCCAATGGGACTGGATCTGCCTGTCACCTAAAAAATTCAAAGCACCTTTGCCGAAGATACTGCCCCTCGCCCATGAGTTAAAAGTCGTCATCTTTAACCGCTCGGATTTTGACTGGGCGGAAAAATATGCTGCCTGGGTTGATCCCCGATGCAAGTTGTACCTGCAACCCGAATGGGATAAAGCTTCACAAATGACTCCGCTGATCATTGAGTATATTAAGACCCACCCCCAATGGGAATTGTCGTTGCAGATCCATAAGTACATCCATGTTCCGTGAAAGTGGATCTGTAAAATTTAAACACAACGCTGTACTGAGCGATGAATTTCTGTGAAATTCTATGACCCCATTTCTTTGTGTTGAAAACATTTACAGGCAACCTTTCGTTTAACAAATCCTTCTTATCAAATTAGTTTAGTTTCGTAACAGAAAACCATCCCATCATGAAGACCATCCGTTACTTATTCTTTATTTCTTTGCTGCTTTTTTATTGCACATTTTTTTCGACAGCGCAACCCTACGATCCCGGCAAAGTCAATAAAAAAGCCGTGGCTCTCTATAACCAGGCGCAACAGCGGGCCGAAGACGGTAACCTGGCCAGTGCAGCAGGCCTGCTATTGCAGGCGATCGATTACGACAAAAATTATGTGGATGCCTACCTCGCATTGGGCAGTATTTACCTGCAAATAAAAAATTACGGCAGCGGCAGGGTGAATTATGAAAAAGCATTTGCCCTGGATTCGGTCTATACCATTAATAACAAGTATTCCTATTCCATTTGCCTGGCGGGCCTGGGAGAATTTGAAAAAGCACTTGCGGCGATCAATGAATTATTCGCGAAAGCGCCACCCCGGAATCCTACGCGGCTCCAGGAAGCGCTGGACCATAAAAAATCCTATGAATTCGCGGTGGCTTATGCCAAAAACAATCCCGATAAGAATTATGTCTTTGCCCCGAAAAATATGGGACCTGCAATCAACAGCAGCGAATCAGAATATTTTCCATCCCTCACGATCGATGGGAATGAACTGGTCTTTACCCGCAAGCTCGGAGGGAAGAATGAAGATTTTTTTTCCAGCACAAAAAAACCATCCGGCGAATGGGACCTGGCCCGGCCGTTAGCCGGGAATCTTAACACGGAC
>CAYSIU010000597.1:0-1654 GCA_964431095.1 uncultured Chitinophaga sp.
TTGGGGCAGCCGAGAATATGGATGAGTTTGAGCCGTGATGGACTATTGCCTAAAATTTTCTCAAGGATCCATCCAAAATATAAAACCCCGTCGTTCTCCACGATCCTTACCGGGTTAATGGTAGGCATCCCGGCTTTGTTCCTGAACCTGGATATCGTTATTGCGCTGACGAGCATCGGGACCCTTTTTGCATTTGTACTGGTTTGCGGCGGTGTATTAATGTTACAAAATCAGCCCGATAGACCTGCCAGTAAATTCAAAGTACCTTATATCAACGGGCAGTACATTTTCCCGCTGCTATTTATTGGGGCCATTATTCTGATTTCCATCTACGCGCCCGATCATTTCAGGAGCTGCCTGACCAAAGAAGGTTTCCCGATGGCTGTCTTTTGGGTAGTGGCAGCGATTGTAACCGTATTTACTTTCCTGAAAAAATTCTCCCTGATCCCGGTCCTCGGACTAACCAGTTGTTTTTACCTGATGTCACAGGAAAGCTACACTAACTGGATGAGGTTTGGTATTTGGCTCGTGGTAGGGCTGGCCATTTATTTCAGCTACAGCCGTTGGAACAGTAAACTCGCGCAGGAAAAGTAATAATGGATCGGCATTTGCATTGCTGAACAATTTTACTTGAGGTAATTTTGCCTGAAATTCTATTTTAATCAATTAAAACTCCCTTCAGGGACCGCGTGTATGAAATACCAGGTGGGAGATATTGTGCTCATCCTGCATTCCAACGAAGAGGGCCAGGTGGTGGACATCATCAACGACAAAATGCTGATGGTGGATGTAAAGGGAGTTACTTTTCCCGTTTATGCCGACCAGGTGGATTTCCCTTATTTCAAGCGGTTTACAGAAAAAAAACTGGTCCCGGCAAAAAAGGAGAAAAAATATATTGATGATGTACGAAAGGAAAAAACGGGACCTGTGCAACAGGTGGCGGATGGCGCATGGCTCATTTTTTTCCCGGTCATGGATATGGATGAATCCGGAGACCTCGTAGTGAAAGAATTAAAACTGCATCTCGTGAACAGGACCCCCGTCACCTATCATTTTATCTACCGCCTGCATTTTTTTGGTCGTCCGGATTTTGAGCTGAAAAATACGGTTCATCCTTTTGAAGATTTTTACCTGCACGATATCCTGTTCGCTGACCTGAATGACAGCCCTTCGTTTGAATTTGAGTTCAGGCTGGCCCATCCGAATAAAAAGAAAGCGGATCATTATGGATCAACGGTACGGCTGAAACCCAAACAACTTTTTGCCCGGATCGAGGAGTTGAAGCAACAGAACCAGCCTACTTTCTCCCAATTGTTGTTTGAAAAATATCCCGACAAACTGCCGGATGATAAAGTGGAGCCCGGTCAATTGGCGACAAAAGGCCATAAGATCTATGAAGCTTCAAGAGCGAGACAGCACCTGGAACCTCCCCGGAGTGTGCTGGACCTTCACATCGAAAAGATCACCAGCGATTGGAAAGATCTTGATAATTATGAGATCCTCGGCCTGCAGTTAAAAACTTTTGAGAAGTACTATGACCTGGCGATAGCCCATCATCAACCTTCCCTGGTGGTGATACATGGGGTGGGAGAGGGCCGGTTGCGGGAGGAGATCCATGAACTGCTCCGTCTGAAGAAAGAAGTCATGTCTTTCG
>CAYSIU010000598.1:0-1638 GCA_964431095.1 uncultured Chitinophaga sp.
CCTTCACCCGCTGTCCAGTTTCCGGTCCCAGCCATTTGGCCGATGGCACGGTGGCAATCATGATCGAGTTGTCACTCACCCATTTTTCTTCGTCTATTTCTACTTTATAAGGCTGGGAGGAAAAATCAACTTTCGTCGCCATTCCATACCGGATATCGGCTCCCATTCTTGCAGCCTGCTTTTCAAAATCCACCATCATCTGCGGACCCTGCACCCCATTTGTATACCCCGGGTAATTTTCCACCTCTGTCGTGATCGTAAGCTGACCGCCGGTTTGAATGCCCTGGTATAAAACCGGTTTCAGGTTGGCCCTGGCTGCATAAATAGCGGCCGTATACCCTGCCGGCCCCGAACCAATGATCAGGCAAAGTATCCGTTCAATAGTATCATTCATTTGTTCGCTTATACTAAAATGTTGGATGCAAATTTAACGCGTTTCAGGTTATCGGTTACTGATTAGCGGATGCTGCCTACCCGGTTTTTTGCGATTCCAGACGGTTAACTGCTAACTGTGAACTGAGACAGGGCTATCGAGGAATGATCAGTGTCCTGTATTTAGCCGCATAACCACCGAAATACCCAAGCGCGTTTCCGTTGATATTGCTGATGACCTGGGTTGGAGTAGAAAAGGGGTTGCCCAGGTTGCCATAGGTATATTCCATCGTGCGCCAGAAATCGAATGTCGCTTTATCGATATTGCAGAGTTTCAGTGTAACGGTATCACCCCTGTCAAAGAAAATAGACCCTGCAGGATTATTTGCATTCCGGTCTACTCCCCTTTCCACCTGCACTTCATAACTGCTGCCATCAATGATTTGGTCATCATATACAGAGTTCAGACCCGGGTAAAACGGCTCACTGTTCCTCTTTGTAAAATAGCGGACATAATCCCCGAATCCGGGTGGATCATAGGCCCTCAGCATCAGCGATACTTTCGCTGGAGGATTGCCGGCCGGTGCGGGTTTCCAGAAAAGCGAATCAATGCGTCTCGTGGTGTCAGGAATATACGTGATCGCGGTATATTCTTTTCCGTCTGATACGATCCGGAGCGAATATTGTTTTTTCAGCTCTCCCGCAAAGATCGTGGAAGGATTGAGCGGATCGGATGAATAGTAATAAAAACTATATCCACCCCCTACCGGCACGGCGTATTCTTTCAACTTATGTGTGAATGTGCCATTGGATATATATACATCCGCGTTATGAACAAAACTGTTGGCCAACGTGGTGGGGTCGATAGTTGAAAAGAAATTCAGGCTTTGGGAAAGATAGACCAGGGGAAACTGCCCATTCTCAATGGTCGCTTCCACAACCAGTTTAGGGGCACTGTCCTTTATCTTGAACTGAACGGTCTTCTCGCAACCGCCAATGAAGCCAGATAAAATAAAGAGTATTATTATTTTCTTCATCTGTCCGCAAAGTTAAACAGCGCAAATGAAAAGATCGTGTAATGTCGCCTGTTGCTGCATGCCTCCAAAAAATCAATCCCGGCGATAAGGCCGGGATTGTTCACTTTTAAACCCATCAATTGGACTGTTCACTGCCGGTTCCCTGTTCACCGGGGTCGGCAGAATATCATTAACCCAGGTATGCTTTCAGTGCGCTGCTGTACCGGGCTTTTTGTAAACGTTTGATCGC
>CAYSIU010000599.1:0-1635 GCA_964431095.1 uncultured Chitinophaga sp.
ATAGAGGAAAACCAGGTAATAAAAAGAAAGAATAATCAATAAGAAAAAAAGAAGATAATTATCCTGCTTTATCAGGGATGGTTGTTTTACCAGATTATAAAATGCAATGACAGGTTTCCATTTTTCTTCAAATAACTCCTTTTGCCGGTGTTTGTCGAATATATCCATCATCAATTCTTTTCGAATAGTTTCCTCTTCTTTCCGGGTAATTTTCCTGGCCAGTAATATTTGCCTGATAACCTGGATGGCTTCCGGAGTATAATCTTCAGGTTCGTCGATTATTTTAACTAATTGTTTATCGCTTAGAGTTGTAAGGTATTGATAAAGTTCATTTTCCATAAATGATTCGGGTTTCCAAACATCTTCCGTGCAGATAAATTACTCTAATTTTGGAAAACATGTTACCATTTTTTTCGTTATTAAGCTGAACAACAAATTACGTGTTATGCGATTGTTTTTTGCGTTGATCATTTTAATCCCCGTCGCCGGCTTCAGTCAATGGAAAAATTATATCATAGGTGTAAAAGGTGATACCCTGAACAGGGTGGATATGAGTGGAAAGAAGCAGGGACCATGGGTATCCCATTTTGATGAGCTGCGGGGCGAACCCGGTTTTGAAGAAGAGGGGTATTATAAGAATGATAAAAAAGAAGGCGTATGGCGTAAATATTCATTGCAGGGTGATCTGACTGCTATGGAAAATTTTCGATGGGGAAATAAAGATGGTAAAAATGTTTACTTTACCAATGTGGGGCAACTATTGAGAGAAGAAAGCTGGAAAGCGGTTAATCCTGATAACCCTTATGATACCGTAGCCGTTTATGATTTGAATGATCCAACTAAGGTCGTTGATCACAGGGTCATAAAACTGGAAGGATATACGTTAAAGCATGGAACATGGAATTTCTATGACCCATCCAGCGGCAAGATCGATAAGACTGAAAAATGGTACCTGGATAAGCCTGCCGCTGAAAACGCGGATGGTGAGCTGGCGCCGATTGCTGTTGCGGACAATACAACTATGAAAAGTGACAGCGCAAAGAAGTATCCTAAACCGCAGGCAATTTTAGAGTATGAAAAAAAGAACAAGAAAAAGAAGATAAAAGTCAGGGATGGAAGCACCGGCTACTAAGAAACATTTCTTATAACATTCTTAATGTCTCCCCGCGATATGGCGGGGATTTTTATTTTCCATAGAACTCTTTTTTTGATTCCAAATAATTGATTGATACTTCTTTCCGGGCGTACACTATCCGTAGGCCCCGGAAATATTTCCGGATATCAGGGGTATAATATATATTTGATATCAAAATGATATTAAATTGAAAATATATGGAAAAGAATAAAAAACCACTTTCTGGTTATCTTGCTTTGTTGTTTGCTCTTATCTGTTTAGCTATTGCTGTCTATTGCCTTGTGAATATTGCCCTGGGAAAATGGATGGTAGCTTTTGTAATCATTGCGTTCGTTCTTTTTATTTTTTTAGTAAAAGGGTTGATGATTATTCAGCCGAATCATTCCCGTGTTTTGACTTTTTTTGGGAAGTATGTTGGTACAATTAAGGACAACGGATTGTTTTTTGTAAACCCGCTTTATTCGTCGTACAAACTCAGCCTTCGTGCGCAGAACCTGCAG
>CAYSIU010000600.1:0-1625 GCA_964431095.1 uncultured Chitinophaga sp.
AGTTAGTAATTTGGAAAAAACAGTACCATGTACGAACACCACCGCCAACCCCTTGCGCCCCGCAGGGTTTTTTTCCAACGGGTAATAAAAAATATCATGATTGCTTCTGTCATCATGCTGGTTTGCCTGCTGATCGGCGTGTTGGGCTACCATCAATTAGCGGGTGCCAGCTGGATCGATTCGCTTCACAATGCCTCCATGATCCTGAGCGGCATGGGGCCCGTCATCGAGATCAGTACGGTGGGCGGAAAGATCTTTTCTTCCTGCTATGCCCTATTCAGCGGCGTAATATTTATTACTAACGTGGGAATCATTCTTGCACCTGCCATTCATAGATTATTTCATCGTTTTCATCTCGGAGATCAATAAGGTAAAATACTTGTCAGCAGACGGCCTCACAAGGCAAAATGTACAAGAGTGGCAGCGTAAAAGACATAAAAGAAAGCCAGCATCGACCACTTTATTCGTTCCCTGCTCCGAACTCATTATTGTCCTTTCACCAACACCACTTTATTTCGGTCGGCTTTATAGATGGCATCATAGAATTTCACCAACTCGCTGTAATCCCTGGCGGGAAAGTGGCCGCCGTAATGTTCATAATTGCGGCAATAGATGATCTTATCCCCGGATAATTTTACTGAAGAACTGTATTTCCCGAATTTACTGTCGATCACCACATCCTGCGGAACAGATTCCGGGGTGTACCCGGAGGGGATCTTTATCTCGGAAGTATCAATGTCCCGGAATGCAAAATCGAGCACCAGGTCATATTGCCTGTTTTCTTCCGTTTTGAGTTTACGATGGGTGCGGGTAATGATGTTGGGAAAAACAAAAAATCGTTTCCCGCTAACCGTGGCATAGTTATCGGCAGTAAGGTCCAGTGTTTCGGAAATCACCGGGATGGCATTTTTTTCTTCTTTATAGTCATAACTTTTTACATCATAGGTGGCCAGTTCAATATCTTCCTTTAAAAACTCCATCAGCTTATCCTTTGAAAGGTGGTTGATCACGGCATGGATCCTGTCCTGTTGCTCGGCCATATACCTCGTTTTGATGACCGCATCGAGGTTCCCGTATTCATCGATGCTGGCAGTGGTATGTCTTATTTCCAGGTTCTCATTCAGCCCGTATCGGGGGGTACGAACCAGGGTTCCGCCATTCTCATCCGCAGCCAGGGCATACCGATTGCCGACGCTCCCCATATAGCCTGCAGCAGCGCTCTGGCTGGTACATTCCAGCCAGGTGGTATCCTTCCCATCCGGCACAAATAACACTACGTGGTTGAATTGGGAACAAGGCAGATCAGTGATCAGGTAATCGTTATCATCCTCGGCATTGATGACAGTGTACACCGACCGGATCCCGGCTTCTTTGAGCAAAGCAAACATAAAATTGCTGAGCGCCTTGCAATCCCCATATCTCCGTGTGCCTACGTATTTGGCATCAAAGGGCTGCCAACCCCCAACGCCCAGCTGTACGCTGATATACCGTGTGTTTTGCTGCATGTATTCATACAGCTTTCTTATTTTTTCCCGGGTATCCATCGGCCCGTCCACCAGGTCATGTACTTTTTGCCTGATATCATCGGGTAACACATCCCTGTCTTTTTTCAGGTCGTAAACAAA
>CAYSIU010000601.1:0-1601 GCA_964431095.1 uncultured Chitinophaga sp.
AAAGCCAGGCTTGCAAACTATCGGTCCATTGGGTTCCCAGTTCATGGATGGGATAGACGGGTTCCCACCAATCCATCTGTGGTGCCCGGGGGTCCTGCAGGATCCTCGCCATCCATTTGTACTGGCAATTAATGAGGTGACTGAAAAACCGAACGGCCTCTTTGTGATCCGGCAGTTGTTTGATCTTTCCCAGTAATTGCAGATTGGTGGCGTCATTGTAACGGAATGTATCTGTCAGGTAGGTGCGCAGGTCCATAACTTTTTTTACAAAAGTAGAAGCTCCAACCCGGTTGATTATCCTTAATTGCTGAATGGACGAACACCTGTACAAATGGATGCCCTGTTTTGGGATGTTCTTTTTGTCCTGGCCCGGCAGCCGGCTATTTCTTTGCCCCTGTGAATAAAATTTTTTGGCCTGAAATTTCTCCAATCTTATACATTTGTTCCGCAAAAGCAATACCGGCCAACCGACTGTTTCGCCATGACAAATTCCTATCTTGACCTCGTTAAGCAAACTTTTAATTTCCCGCAGGAAGGCATTGATGTGGAGGAGGGCAATCTCTATTTCAACGGGCTCGACCTGAACGCTCTCATTCACAAGTACGGCACACCGCTCAAACTGACCTACCTCCCCAAGATCGGGATGCAGATCAAAAAAGCCCGCCAACTGTTTGCCGCAGCCTTCAAAAAACATAAATACGAAGGAAAATACTTTTACTGTTATTGTACCAAGAGCTCCCATTTCAGCTTCGTAGTGGAGGAAGCCCTGAAAAGCGATATTCACCTTGAGACTTCTTTTGCTTACGATATCGAGATCATCAAAAGATTGTATGCCCGCAAGAAGATCGATAAAGATACTTTTATCATCTGCAACGGGTTCAAACAAAAGGGCTACATACGCCGGATCGCCAGCCTGCTGAATTCCGGTTTCCATAACGTGGTTCCGATCCTCGATAATAAAGAGGAGCTCAAAGCCTATGCGCAATCCGTAAGAGTCCCTTTCAAATTGGGGATCCGCGTGGCGGCAGAAGAGGAACCCAGTTTCCCGTTCTATACATCACGGCTGGGCATCCGTGCCAAAGACATCCTGGAGTTTTACGTAGATCGTATCGAAGGTTACGAAAGCAAGTTCCAGCTTAAGATGCTGCACATCTTCCTGAACAAGGGCATCAAGGATGATATTTATTACTGGAGTGAGCTCAACAAGGTCATCAATCTCTACTGCCAGCTGAAGAAGATCTGCCCCGAACTGGATTCGATCAATATCGGGGGCGGCTTTCCTATCAAGCATTCACTGGGTTTTGAATACGACTACCAGTTCATGATCAATGAGATCGTCCGGAATATCAAGACGGCCTGCAAAAAAACCAAAGTACCGATGCCGAATATTTTCACTGAGTTCGGCAGCTACACAGTGGGAGAGAGCATGGCGCATATTTACAGCGTCGTTGCGGAAAAAGTACAAAACGACCGGGAAAGATGGTACATGATCGACTCATCTTTTATTACCACGCTTCCCGATACCTGGGGTATTGGGGAAAAGTTCCTGTTGCTTCCGATCAATAAATGGGACCAGGATTACCAACGGGTGGTGCTGGGTG
>CAYSIU010000602.1:0-1586 GCA_964431095.1 uncultured Chitinophaga sp.
TTTGGAGGGCCCTTGGTGTGGGTTGCGGCTATGCTACAAAAGTTGGTAAGGCTTTGTCATTACAGGTTATCATCTCATCTTGTTGGGGATTATTCAGTTTAGATAATCGCAGTGATTGCCTTTTTGTTGTCTCCTCAACTAAATTTCTAAGCGCTCGTGCATTGGCAGCAAACGCCCGGGTATCATAAGAACTTTCAATTAGGTGTTCAATTTTGAATTTGGCGCCATCGGTTAACACATTATGGTAATCTGCCACCATTTTAATAAATATTTGAAGTAATTCATCTTTACTATAGTCATCAAAATGCAAGGACGTTGAAAATCTTGACTTCAATCCTGGATTAGAAGATAATAAATCATCCATTTCATTAGGGTAACCTGCAATAATAACAACTATTTTTTCTCTATTGTCTTCCATGAGCTTTAAAAGCGTTTCAATTGCTTCTTTGCCAAAGTCATTTCCAGTTTTGAATAGTGAATATGCTTCATCAATAAAAAGAATTCCGCCTAATGCTGACTCAAATAATTTTTGTGTCTTAGGGGCAGTATGTCCAATGTATTCTCCAACTAAATCTTGTCTACTTGCTTCGATTAGTTTATCCTCCGATAAAATACCCATGTCATAATAAATCTTGCCCAATAACCTTGCTACGGTTGTTTTTCCAGTTCCGGGATTTCCTGTGAAAATCATATGCAAAGTTGTCGGAGTAACAGGCAATCCCAATTCTAATCTTTTTTGACGAAAGTTTGCGAGGGCTTTTAATTCTTGTATCTCAAGTTTTATTTTTTGCAATCCGATCAAACTTTCCAATGTCAGCAATTCATTAGACAAAGCTGGTTGTTGTTCTTCAACATTTTTATCTTTTTGCTTAGGTAGCTTTTTTTGACCATCTATCCTAACTTTAGCTTGTAAAAAATAAGCCTCGATCTCGGATTTATCTGTAATCAATATATTTGATCTTAGGATGTCAAAAAAGAATATTGTTTCTAAAAACATATCTTCATATCGCGGAACGAGTTCGTAAAAAGAGTCAATTAATTCAAATTCTTTTTTTCCATCTTTTTCTACAGTTTTCCTTCTCGAATATAATATGTCAAATACTGGATTAACTACATTTACTCTAGTTTTTTTTATTCTGAATGTGCTATAACTAAAATCTACACTTATATCATATCCTCTATATAGTTCATCAACACTGCCACTAATTATGAATTTATTATTTACAAATTGGACGCTTTTATATATAACATAAAATGTTTTATTCTCATCTGGCTTTGATGTTAGGTAGGCAAAAATCAACTTTGTTTTATTGTCAGGTTCAAAGTCCATCGCAGTATCGATGCTCATAAAATCCTTTCTTAAATATAGGTTTTCTTCTGATTTATATGTCACGATGAAAGTCACTTTATCGAAATTTTCCAATGTGTGATCGATTATAGCAGGAATACCTTTATATTCAATTAGAAGTTTAGCCATAGTTCAAATTTGAATTTTTGCGATGTTATGTAAAGCATGACGCACAACGTCAGCGCATTGCCGCAGTGGCGGTCTTCGAATTTAATGAAATTACCGGGCTGAGCGGCTT
>CAYSIU010000603.1:0-1578 GCA_964431095.1 uncultured Chitinophaga sp.
GACTTTCACATCCACCAGGATATTTTTCCCGGCTTTCATGGTAGCGGGAATGACCAGGTTATCATAATTAAAATTTGTAAAACTCAATCCATATCCAAACGGGTACAACACTTCCCCTTTGAAATAGCGGTAAGTCCGGTTACTCATATCATAACTTTTGAAATCCTGCAGATCACTATCGCTCTTATAAAAAGTAACCGGCAGTCTTCCTCCCGGGTTGTAATCGCCGAACAAAACATCGGCTACGGCTGTACCCGCAGCCTGTCCCCCATACCATGCATTGATGATCGCCGGAATATGCTCTGCTTCCCAGGGTATGGCAATAGCGCTGCCGGTCATCATCACAAAAACAACAGGCTTACCGGTCGCCTGTAACGCTTTCATCAATTCTGTCTGTACTGCGGGTAATAAAATACTGGTGCGGTCTCCTCCCTTGAAACCCGGCACGGTCACCGGCATTTCTTCTCCTTCCAATTGCGGCGAGATACCGCCCACAAATAAGATTGCATCCACAGCTTTCAACTTTTCCGCTAGTTTCGCAAAGTCGGTTTTGACATTTTTCCCCGATCTCAAACGGATCATGGCATTGCCTTCGGACTGGTAGAACTCCACCACGATTTTATACAGGCTGTCTTTTTTTACCGGTGTTATAAAATTCTTGGCCCCCCAGCGGTTGCGAGTCCAGGCATCGATCAGTAGTTTATCGTTCACGAAGACCTTGTACCCGTCATCACCCTCTACCTCAAAATTCATAGTCTCATCAGCACGGCCCGTAAGCCAGGTGGTAAACCGGGCAGAATAATGAATAGAGCCGACACCGGTTCCCGGTGTTTGTCCCTCGGCCCAGTAATGATCAATATCTTTTTCAGTCTGGGTCAGTACAGGCTTGCCTTCCAGTTTTTCATTATTGAAATATTCCGCATGTACACCCGGTTTGCTTTCGTAACTGAAAAGACGGCTGATATCTTCATAGACCATCAGGGTATCATTGGCGAAATTGACAGCTTTCTCATAGATCAGTTCTGCCTGGTTGCCGAGTTTTTCCTTAATGCCATCCAATACCGTCACAATCCGGGAGGGGGTTCCATTGTAATTACCCAGTACCGATATCCTGTTATCCGCATTGGGGCCCAGCACCGCGATCTTTTTTATTTTTTTATCCAGCGGCAACAAATGATTGTCATTTTTCAGCAACACAATACTTTGTTGTGCCATTTTCAGCGCGTGCGCTTTATGTTCGGGTGATTCCAGCACCGAGGAGGGCGTTTGTGTATATTTTACCATCGATGGCGGGTCAAACATGCCCAGGCGGAAACGGATCATGAACAGTCTTTTCAAAGAAATATCCAGTTGATCCTCTTTGATCAGCCCGTTTTTCACAGCATCCACCAGCGTTTTGTAAACGGAATTCCCGCATTCCACATCGGTGCTGTGGATCAGGGCATCCACCGCAGAAGAAATGGCATCTTTATGGGTTTTGTGATACCGGAAAAAATCATCGATGGCCCAGCAGTCGCTGGTCACGTAACCGGTGAATCCCCACTGCTTCCTTAAAATATCATTCATTAAAAGATCGTT
>CAYSIU010000604.1:0-1578 GCA_964431095.1 uncultured Chitinophaga sp.
CTGATTAAACACATTGGTCCGTAAAATGACCTGAAATAAATTCAAATGGGGTTTTCCAATACAGACGGTGGTGATATTTTTCTCTCCCACCGCATCAATAATCGCTTTGTCGATATTGTTGTTTTTTACCTGGATCACCTCGGCCCCAAGCTCGGTGGCATTTTTAAAATTATTGATTAAATGCCGTTGTGACGCAAGGGGAATCTTATCCATCGCTTCTTTCGGCGTCTGTACATACAACACATACCACTTGCTGTTATAATAAGATGCCAGCCTTGCTGTTTTGCGGATAATATGCTGGGCTGTTTCATGATTGCTGGAGATACAGGCCAGGAAATGTTCATGTCGCCAGGTTTTCTCTTTTGCAGTAACCTCGTAATCTACTTTACGTTCCACCTGTCCCGCCACTTCTTTTAACGCCAGCTCCCTTAATTGAAGTATTTTTTCCGGCTGAAAGAAATTCTGAAGTGCCTGTTGCACTTTGCTATGGTCATAGATCTTCCCCTCTTTCAAACGGGTTATGAGTTCGCCGGCTGTTAAATCAATATTCACCACTTCATCGGCGATCTGTAACAGCTTATCGGGTACTCTTTCGGCCACTTCTACGCCCGTTATTTCCTTTACATCCTCATTAATGCTCTCAATGTGTTGAATATTGATCGCCGTTATCACATCAATCTCGGCTTCCAGGATGTCCAGTACATCCTGCCATCGTTTCTCATTTTTGCTTCCGGGAATATTACTGTGCGCGAGCTCATCTACGATCACCACATCGGGTTGGAGTAACAAAATTGCCTGCACATCCAGCTCATCGAGTTGTTTCCCTCTGTAAAAGACCTGTCTTCTCGGCACTACGGATAACCCTTCTACCAATGCCATGGTTTCTTTTCTTCCATGCGTTTCAACATATCCCACTTTTACATTCACCCCGTTGCGAAGCAGGGCATGTGCCTCCTCCAGCATACGATACGTCTTCCCCACACCGGCACTCATTCCAATATAGATCTTCAGCTTGCCGCGGTTGTCCGTTCGGTTCAGTTTTAAAAACTGCTGAACTCTGGCTTCTTTGTCCTCCTGTTCGCTCATTTACAACTTTAATGCAACCGAAGTGGTAACAAAATTATCATTTTCGGTGCTACCGCTTCCCTTACTAAAAATAGCATCCTTACTATGCAGGATCCTGAACTCAGTTCTCCAAACAACATTTCCATTGATATTGTAGTCAACGTTTACGGAACCCCCTAACGTTTTAAATCCATGAGGGGTACCCGTTGCAATCAGGATACCTTTCTCGTCACTGTAATATTCACTGCGGACCGCGATCGCACATTTATTAGTTGGCGTGAATCGCAGGATGGCAACCGGACTATAAACTGTATTTTTTTCGCTGCTTCCTTTACTTACTTGTTCTGTTCCTATATCAAAGCCGAGCGTCAATCCCAATTTGCTATTTAACTGAACTATTCCATAGAAATTATGATAGAATCTCCAGCGTCTGGTGCTGTCTGGTTTATCGGCGCCCAAAAAACTGCTCCAATTGATCGTTACTTTTCCTGAAGGGGTGAATGTAGCCTGTGT
>CAYSIU010000605.1:0-1552 GCA_964431095.1 uncultured Chitinophaga sp.
TAAGTAAAATGTTTAATTGGTTGAATAGGTTTGGGCAGAATAACTCTGATCAATATCTACCCAATGACAAATCAACTATTCCTCACGAACCAACTCCTGATCCCTGATTCCGATTCCCAACCCATCAATGGCTTTGCCTGCTATAGCGCTTCCATTCATCATATTCCCAGCGACTGTAACTGACGCTCCGCAGGTAGGACCTGTCGAGGTAGAAGCGGTCATCATAGCCCTTCCAATAAAGAAAGCCTTCCTGGCTGCGATGATAATACCTGCCGTTGGGGTTTTGTCTCATCACAAAACCCGGTGTTGGACTGATGATAAGGGATACGGAATTGTAATACCTCGGCCCGGGTTCAGGATATCGGTAGGTTTCGGATTCCCTGTAGGTTCTGGGTTCTCTTTTATTGGTAGCCCAGACCCGGCTGGGCTGGCAACTGCTGAAAATAAGCGCAACAGCCGCGACTGCTGCGGTTGAAAGAATAAATATTCGCTTCATGTGTATGATTTTAGTGAAAGATGCGGATGATAGCAAAATGGTTGGACTTATTTCTCCCTTGTTTTCTTTGACCTTACGCCATCCTGGTTACTATAGATCCTGGCTACGGGTTCTTCCGTCACCGGTGCCTTTTTTGTTTCGGCCATTACCGGTGCACTCTTTACATCTTTGTTCACCGCCACGGTATCCGTTTTTACCGAACCGGATGAAGCCGGAAAAACCTTCGCCAATTTATCCAGGGCCATTGTTCTGCTCATCGTGTCACGGCCCATGATAATATCTGTCGTCACCCATCCTTCCTGGTCGGTTTCCGCACTACCGAGATCGAGAAACCGCAGGGTTACTGTCTGGGTGTCCCTGTTGGCGTCGGGATTGGTTACCGGGGTTCTGGGGGCAAACAGCTTGCTGCTGTATTCTTTTGTGGCAGCACAGCTGGCGGCTAAGGCCACGATCAGCATCAGGGCGACCGCTTGTACTATTCTTGCTGTTCGCATGGCTACAGGGTTTATTTTAGTTAAATGAATCCAACGCATTTATGTCCCAATTCATTTGCCATAAAATCTTAAAATCATTCGCCATGAAATATTTTCTCATAGTCTTAACAGTGATGCTTTGTGGAATCCGCGCGAAATCCCAGACCGCCGAAGATTCGATAAAAGCGGTCCTCAATACGATGTTTGCAGCTATGAAAAATGCCGACGCAGCTTCATTAAAGCGCTGCTTCGCGGACAGCATCGTATTTCAAACCATTGCAAGGGATAAGGAGGGGAAACTGCTGGTGAGAAATGAGGATCCTGCGGGGTTCATTGATTTTATCAGCAAGGAATCCCCGGGCAATGCCGACGAAAGGATCAGTTTTGAAACCGTAAAAGTAGACGGCCCGTTGGCAATGGCCTGGACCCCTTATAATTTCTACTATAAAGGCCAGTTCAGTCATTGTGGCGTCAACTCCTTTCAGTTGGTGCGTTTTGAGGGGAACTGGAAAGTGCAGTATATTATTGATACGAGGAGGAGGGTGGGTTGTAGTCAGTAGTCCGCAATGCTCAGACAAATTTA
>CAYSIU010000606.1:0-1532 GCA_964431095.1 uncultured Chitinophaga sp.
TTCGGGAAACGCGTTCCGCCCCTGGCCGCCCGTATACAATCTGTTTCCACTTTTCAGTTGATGTGTTTGGCATTAAAACCAGACACCGGCCCGGTAAAAATAACAAAGCGGTATTTCTCAGATACTTTTATACCAAACCTTGCTTCAGTGGCATATACAAAAGGCCGGATATATAACGAAGTGGCGGCTTTGGAAGGCACCCAGGCCTCGTCGGTTTCCACCAGTTTTAATATCCCTTCTGTAAATATTTCCCTGGGAGGAACAGCCATGCACATGCGCTCGAGTGACCTTACAAATCTTTCATAGTGCCGATGGATACGAAAGACATTGACCCGGCCATCCTCCATTCTAAATGCCTTCATTCCTTCAAATACGGTCTGGCCATAGTGTAGGGCCAGGGTGGTAGGGCTTAGCGAGAGATTGGCAAATGGCACGATTGACGGACGTTGCCAGCTCCCCTGTTCATAATCACATACCAGCATGTGATCGGACGCATACCGGCCAAATTCAAGATGCTCAAAATCCACTTCCCGGATCCGGGAATGTGGAGTTTTTCTTACGATGATGTTGTCGGCGAGGATCTCCATAAAAATTGATTGAGGGTTTATAATTTTATCAATTCGTCATACTCCTTAGCTGCTTTTACCGCTGTTACTATATCGATCTCCATTTTTACATTTGCTCTTTTATATACATTAGGTTCAACCTCCCGGTGCTGAAAAACGGGTTTCTCATAGAGTTTTATTGCTGGCTGGTTCCGGAGTGGATCGTCCTTTTCCGGCCCCGCCAAAGCGTTAAAAACTTTTTACAAATTTCTTCCGGATTTTGATAAAAAAACAGATTCAGATTTTGTATTTTTGACTATATCAGATAATTTCTCCAGTCCGGGAGGGAGTGGAGCTAAAATGCACAGGTATGAGAAACGGATCTTTCAATGGCAACGACCACCTCTATATGCAGGTGGCCGAGGGCCTGGAAAAAATGATCAGTGAAGATGTACTGAAGATCGGTGATAAACTGCCTTCCGTGCGGATGCTGAGTGAAGACTACGGGATCAGCATGGGGACGGCCTTCCAGGCTTATTACCATCTCGAAGGCAAAGGACTGATCGAATCAAGACCCAAATCAGGTTACTATGTACGGTTTAATCAAAAGCGTTTCCCGGAACTGCCGCGGGTGATCCAGCCCGATGTGCTCTCGCATGAAGTGAGCGTCAAAGCAATGATCGCCAATATTTATTCGGATATCGCCACCAATAATACAAAAGTGATCAACTTCGCCTTGGCGACACCGGATACATCCTTATTGCCGGTTGCCAAGATCCACAAATCGGTGATGTATGCCCTGCGGAACGACAAAGACCATTGCATCAGCTATGAACATACCCAGGGTAACCCGGAGTTACGTAAACAAATTGCAAGGCTCTCTTTCAACTGGGGCGGCAAGCTGCAACCCGACCAGGTAGTGGTCACTTCGGGTTGCCTCGAAGCCGTTACAATGAGTCTTCGTGCCGTGACCCGGCCCGGTGATAC
>CAYSIU010000607.1:0-1519 GCA_964431095.1 uncultured Chitinophaga sp.
GGGGAAAAGCCAGTGAAAGAATTTTTCTGGCGCCGATCAAAATGACCTTGGTGCCGGAGATCCTTGATATGGAAATGCCCGTTGAAGGTGTGTTCCATAACCTGATGATCGCCAAAATCCGTAAAGATTATGCAGGACATGCACAAAAAGTGATGAATGCCATGTGGGGCGCCGGTCAGATGATGTTCAATAAAATTCTTGTTCTCACTGATACAGCATCCCCATTGGTAGAGAAAGGTCAGAGCGGAGAGGCCCGTTATGAAGAATTGGCAAGAACGGTTTTTAAAAACCTGAATCCCGCTACCGATATTTATTTCTCCACCGGGCCGATGGATGTGCTGGACCATAGTTGCAGCAAGTTGGGATTCGGGGGTAAAATGTGTATCGACGGTACTTCGAAGTTTGTAGAAGAAGCGGACGATAACTATGAGCCGGGAGACGGGAGAGAAAGATTAAGTGAGGATGTATTCATATCGAAGTTCCAGGAAATAAAGGCGGTGAACATTTCTTTACCTCAGAAAGGCATTCCCTGTTTGATCGTTTCAGTGAAAAAGAACCGTGCGGGACATATCAGGGAATTGCATGAGCAGATCGCCGAAATGAAAGAAACGGCAGGAATAAAAATGATCCTTTACGTAGAACACACGGTAGATGCGCATGATCTGCCCATAGCTTTATGGCGATTTTGCAATAACCTCGATCCCAAGCGAGACCATCATTTATGCAAGATTTCAACCGGCGACCAGCAACCGGCCACCAGAAACTATCATGCATGTATGGGTTTTGACGGTACACGAAAGACCAAAGAATTTGACAATTTTGATCGTGAATGGCCGAATATTATCGTTGCCGATGATGCCACCATAAAAGCAGTGGATCAGAAATGGAACGAGTTGGGGATCGGGGCATTCATCTCTTCCCCCTCGCTGAAGTTTAAAGAACAATTGTACGGGGATGAGGCGGCCGTGAGCCCCCTGTCCACTCAAAAGGGGAGTCTAGCCACTTAAATTCCTTTATCTTGCTTTGATCCGCATTACAAAATGCTGAAAAAAAATGTCAGGTACTGCCATTCATATATTAATGACCGGGGGTGGTGCGCCGGGAGCGGCAGGTATCCTAAAATGTCTACAGCTCGAAAAATCGTTCCGCGTAACAGTAGCCGATGCCAATCCTGAAGCAATCGGTAAGTACCTGAACCAGGAATTCGAAACGATTCCAATTGCTATAGCTCCCTTATTTGCCGAAACCATTCTTTCGCTTTGCGAGGAAAAAAAGATCCGGATCGTACTGCCCCTGGTGACCAAAGAACTGGTTCCTTTGTCACAACTGCAGAAAGAATTTGAATGGGCCGGGATCAAACTGCCGGTTTCGTCAACTGCATCCCTGGAAATTGCCAACAACAAAAGCCGGTTGTATGAATTCCTGCAATGGAGAGGGATCCCCGTTCCTGATTTCAGGATGGCGGAAACAGTTGAACAATTCGCGGAGGCCGTACGGGAGTTGGGATATCCTGAAAAAC
>CAYSIU010000608.1:0-1513 GCA_964431095.1 uncultured Chitinophaga sp.
AGAAACGATTGTTTGGCGAAGAACTTTTGTTGAAAAAGATTAAGGAGGTTAATTTTAAAATTTCTGACACACTTCATTCAGACTTGCTAACATTAGACGAGGCTCGTTCGAAATTAAAATGACGAAGTAAGGTGTGCAACATGGGGATTTCTGCTATTCTGGATGACAAATATACACTGTTTGTCACGTTCGCTTATCATCCGTATTCCAGGCTGAACGAAAAATTCCGAACTACGGAATATAACATCTATAATGATAACTTTACATCGCAGCGGTTCGGTATGACAAATCAAGGAATATCGGCACAGCATAAAATCCTGCTCGTTAGCAGCTATTTTAAATGATCCTTCTCGAAATTTTAGGCCTTCAAAAAAATGCAACTAGGGGAAAGCAGTATTCTCATGAGAACATCTTGCATTTATGGGAAGACGATTATTTGATGTTAGAATTGTTGTGTATTGAAAACTTGAAATTTCTAAAAGCAGAAACAAGTCGCATAAGAATTGTGCCGAAAATTGCTCATATTTTTGGGTTGCCTGCTACAATATGAGACCCTCAGTAATTATAGCTTTCTTCCTGACATTAAAAATTTGCTGTCTTGGACAGACCGCAAAGGAACGGGTATTTACAAGCACAGTGAGGCAAATTGTTACTGCTTTCTCCAAACAGGACAGTGTTGCGATTGCAAAATTTATTGACAAGAAAATTGGTTTGTATCAATTAGACAGAATTGGGGTATTTGATCATTACAATCATTTTGCAACTCTTAGTTTTTCTGACACTACATATCCACAAGTTTTATTCAGACAATCAAAAGGTGTACGGCTTTTTTTCCTTAAATACGCAAAACTGCCAATATTTGACTGTGACAAAGAAGTTTGGAGTAAGACTGGTTTATTTGTCGACACAATGAGAACAGATCATCTTGCTTCAAAGATTTGTAAGGACAGAAACAAATACATACCGGACAATATTCCTAAAAAAACAATTCGATATTTCTACGACTTAGAAAGCAAAAGCAGGCGAATAGTTTTATCTGATCGCAACAAAATAGAGTTGCTATTTTATTTAAGTTACGTAAACGGAAAATGGGTTTTGACAATCGTTGACAACGTTAGTTCTGACTGTAGTGCCTAGGAAAATTGCAGCAGCCAACATTGGGTCTTATAGAAGTTTGGCTTGACCTTGTACCATCAGCCGATTGCAAATCCAAGCTTTAGTTCCAGCAGACAAATAACTGTTGGCTTTAATACATAACTTCAACTGTATATTTGTTATCAGCAGCGGTCCCGGGCTGAAGGAATAATAATTCCCAATCTGCATAAAGCCCTACCTGTTGGGCGTCAGGCGGCCGAATATCTTTATAATTTGACGGCTGATTAAAAGCATAAATGGCAGACAAAACAGAAAATGAACATTTAGACGATCCGGGAAACATTCAATCGAAAAACTTTGCAAACAAACCCATTGTTATTGACGCCACAGAGACCATTTCGAATAATCAAGTAAACCA
>CAYSIU010000609.1:0-1510 GCA_964431095.1 uncultured Chitinophaga sp.
TTATATGCGTACACCCACAAATCAAGGTACCTTGTGCGTACTGCGGGCGGCAACCAATACCTGAAAACAATGCCGGCCGGCTATTTTGATATCGTGATTATGGATCCGCCTACCTTCAGTAATAGCAGGCGAATGATTGATTTCCTCGATATACAGAGGGACCATCCCGGACTTATCCATGATTGCCTGACCGTTCTCAGAAGTGGGGGTATTTTATATTTCAGCACCAACTCCCGGAAATTTAAGCTGGATAAAGATCAAACTGCTGCTCAGCAAATCAGGGACATTACACGAGCCACTACTCCGTTCGATTTTGAGGGGAAATTATCCCGGGTATGTTATTTGATCACTAAATAAAATGAACAGTATTGCAGGTTATACGGTCACAGCGTCTTCAACCAATCATTAATACTTCTGACGGCGCCGGCCCTGTTATTGAAAGCCGTTTGCTCGCTTTCATTCAGTTTGAAATCAATGATCTTTTCCCACCCGCTTTTCCCTACGATCACCGGCACACCCAGGCAAATATCTTTCTGTCCATACTCGCCATCCAGTGCCACGCAACAGGTAAATAGTTTTTTCTCATCCCTCACAATGGCTTCAACGAGGGCGGCTCCGGCGGCACCGGGTGCATACCAGGCAGAAGTGCCGATCAGTGCAGTCAGTGTGGCACCGCCCACCATCGTGTCCTTTACAATTTTTTCCTGTTGTTCGGCACTTAAAAAATTGCTGACCGGGCTGCCATTCCAGGTGGCCAGGCGGATCAATGGGATCATCGTGGTATCGCCATGTCCACCCACTACCACGGCATTCAGGTCGGCGGGGCTGCAACCGAGATGCTGGCTGAGCTGGTATTTGAACCTGCTGCTGTCCAGGATACCCCCCATCCCGATGATCCGGTTCTTTGGCAGACCGGTTGATTGGGGCGCCAGGTAGGTCATCGTGTCCATCGGGTTACTGATAACGATGATGATGGTGTGGGGAGAATGTTTCAGGATATTTTCACAAACTCCTTTTACGATCCCTGCATTGGTGCCGATCAGTTGCTCTCTTGTCATTCCCGGTTTGCGCGGAATGCCCGATGTGATGACCACTACATCGCTGCCTGCCGTCCTGGAATAATCATTGGTACAACCGGTAATCTTTGTGTCAAAGCCCAGCAATGTGGCTGTTTGCATCATATCCTGCGCCTTTCCTTCGGCAAGACCTTCCTTGATATCCAATAATACCAGTTCATTGCAGAGTTCTTTGCGGGTGATATTATCAGCACAGGTGGCACCCACGGCACCGGCACCTACTACAGTTACTTTCATGAAAGATCATTTATAAATGAGGGAAATATTTTCATCTCTCCGATCGTGAAGATCGGTGAGGCAGGGTCAAAGATAAAAGAAAGTTGGAGGTTATTTTTTCAGTTCTTCCAATGCTTTATCGATATGCATCGTTCCTTCAAAAACCGATATCTGTTCCTTTTTTTTGTTGAAAAGAGCCAGGAAAGGGAAACTTTGGA
>CAYSIU010000610.1:0-1503 GCA_964431095.1 uncultured Chitinophaga sp.
TTTTTTTAATGGCATTCTTGATATGCCGAATGGCTTCCTCCCGAGGCATGATATCCGAAATAGCAAAAAAGCAGGTTTGCAGGATACTGTTAATCCGGGATCCCATGCCGGTTTCCCTTGCAACATGGGATGCATTGATTACATAGACTTTCAGTTTTTTATTGAGAATTTCTTCCTGGATTTCATGAGGCAGATGATCCCAGACCTCTTCTTTAGGATAGGGAGCATTCAAAAGGAATGTTGCTCCTGCTGCCGCATTCCTTAAGACATCATATTTTTCCAGGTAGTTGAAATGATGACAGGCAATGAAATTAGCTGAATTCACCAGGTAGCTGGACCGGATCGGCTTTTCACTGAAACGTAAATGAGAAACGGTCAATGACCCGGATTTTTTTGAATCATAGACAAAATATCCCTGCACATAATGATTCGTTACATCCCCGATGATCTTGATGGTGTTTTTATTGGCGCTCACCGTACCATCTGCACCCAGACCAAAAAACAAACCCCGGAACAGGTGCTGATCTTCCAATGAAAAGCTTTTATCCCATTCAAGGCTCGTATAAGTGATATCATCTTCAATACCGATGGTGAAATTTTTTTTATATTCTCCTTTATCCAGTTCTTCAAATACCGCTTTAGCCATCGCTGCATTAAACTCTTTGGATGCAAGTCCATAACGCCCACCGATGATCATTGGAAATTCATATTTCCAATCTGTATGCATGGCATTTACTACATCCATATAAAGAGGCTCACCAACTGCACCGGGGTCTTTGCAACGATCAAGTACTGCAATTTTTTTAACAGTGGATGGAATTACGTCTATTAAATGCCGTGCAGAGAATGGCCTGAATAAATGAACGGTCACATATCCCACCTTTTCTCCCTTTTCATTCAGGTAATCGGTAATTTCATGAACCGGTCCGCTGCCGGAACCCATGATGATAATGATCTTCTCTGCTTCGGGGTGTCCATAATAATCAAATAACCGGTAATGGCGACCTGTGAGCTGTCCGAATTTTTGCATCATATCCGTTACCACTACCGGGACATTTTTATAAATCTTATTGCAGGCTTCACGGCTCTGGAAAAAAACATCCGGGTTCTGGGCGGTTCCCCTGATAAAAGGATGCCATGGGTTCAGGGCACGGTGACGATGTTCATTTATCGCTTGTTCATCAATCATTTTCCGTATCCATTCATCCGGTATCGTTTCAACCCTGCTTAGTTCGTGGGAAGTGCGGAATCCATCGAATACATTCAGGAAAGGGATCTTTGATTTTAAAGTGGAAGCTGTAGCAATCAAAGCCATATCCATCGCCTGCTGTGGATCATTGCCAAATAATTGCGCAAAACCAGTCGATCTTGCCGCCATCACATCACTGTGATGTCCAAATATGGATAAAGCATTGGTTGCTACTGCCCTGGCAGCAATCTGAAACACTACAAGCAATACTTCCCCCGCGATCGTGTACAAATTGGGTATCATCAGCATCGAAC